>NZ_FNOY01000027.1 GCF_900107165.1 Nitrosomonas halophila | reverse complement strand
GCCCTGACGGGCAACTCCAAATGTATCGGTAATCTTGCTTTTTTACACAAAAACCCTGTCAAGCACTTTTTGCATTTTTTTCGCTGAATAGTTACTTTTACTCTTACCCTAATACCAGGGCTAACGTTCCTATATTCTACGACGCTATAGCGTTATAATGCTGTAATTCTTTAATATGTTAATTGCGGGGAATACCCAATGGGCAGTCTTTCTAAAAGATCCACAGTTTATTTTGAGCCCTCCATTCATCAAGCGTTGAAGATGAAAGCGGCTTCTTCACATGTTTCTGTTTCTGAAATTGTCGATGAAGCAGTTCGATTGCTGATCGCTGAAGATCAAGAAGATTTGCAAGCTTTTGTAGAGCGTAAAAACGAGCCGGAAATAAGTTATGAGGCGTTCATTAATGACTTGAAGGCGCATGGCAAAATATAAAATTGTCTTTAAAGCGTCAGTGGCCAAAGACTTGAGAGCTGTTCCCAATCATGATGTTAAAAGAATACTTCAACGAATAGACGAACTGGCAATCGACCCAAGAGTTGACGGATGTATTAAATTATCTGGTGAAGAAAAATACAGAGTTCGTCAAGGATTGTATCGAATTATCTATGAAATCAGAGATGCAACGCTTGTGGTCAATATTGTAAAAATTGGTCACCGGTCGAGTGCTTACAAAAATTACTAACAAAGCGGCGCTGTATCTATTTTTCGTCGATATGGTGACGGCGCTCAGCTTGGCTGCGTGGATCAATTGAATACTTTCTTGCAGCAGAAACATATTGCCAGCCCCACTCACGGAGTGCATTGGGATATTTTACAGCCAGCGCATGCGGCAGCCAGGCATCCGCCTTGCCCGCTTGAATATCCTCATCATGCCATTCAAAGTATTCGGGGTCAGAGTAAAATGAATATCTGCTAGACTTTACAGTCTACACATCAATTTGAAGAATCGCAGGCAATAAATGGCAAGATTATCGAGAGTGTGTCCGGTTGGTGTGCCTCAGCATGTTATGCAGCGAGGCAATAATCGGCAGGTTTGTTTTGCCGATGAACAAGACCTCGCAGCCTATGCGCATTGGTTAACAGAGGCGTCGAGGAAATATCAGGTCGACGTGCATGCATGGGTGTTCATGACCAATCATATCCATCTGCTGTGCACGCCCCAAGTGGAGAATGCGGTCAGCCGAATGATGCAGACACTGGGGAGGCAGTTTGTGCGTTATTTTAATTCCCGCTATCAACGAACTGGGACCCTTTGGGAAGGGCGATACAAGTCCTGCCTGGTTCAGGAGGAAATTTATCTCCTGGCGCTTTATCGCTATATCGAGCTGAATCCTGTCCGGGCCGGTATAGTGGAACAGCCGTCTGACTATGTTTGGTCAAGCTATGCTAGCAATGCGCAGGGCAAAGTTTCCGAGCTATGCACGCCGCATGCACTGTATGTGGCGCTAGGCAATGCAGAAAGCGAGCGGCAGGCCAGATACCGGCAATTATTCGAGCAACATGTCGAAGGAGAATTATTGACAGAGATTCGACAAACGCTGAACAAAGGGCTGGCACTGGGCAATGAACGATTTAAAGCGGAAATTGAAAAATTGACGGGTCGGCGGGTAACAGCCAGAAAAGCGGGTCGACCTGTCGGCTGGCGGAAGAAGGATACGGTGCACAAATAGCCCAATATAATATTACTCTGACCCCGATATTACCGTGACCCCGATATTACCGATATTAGAGGAGGCAACGATGGAATTACCATTCGATGGAGCAATTACTCACTTTTTCAAGAAAGAAGCCTCGGAGGAGGTACGTGCTGTGCTCGAGGATGCCGGCAAGAAGGGCGTCCCGAATCTGCGCTACCCTTATCCGTCCGCCATGAAAAAGAAAGACTACAAGACGACATTGAAGGCGCTCCAGATCGAACTGGTGCGCCTGCAGCACTGGGTGCAAGAGAGTGGTGCGCGGGTGGTCATCGTTTTCGAGGGACGTGATGCCGCTGGCAAGGGCGGCACGATTAAACGATTCCGGGAGTATCTCAACCCTCGCGGCGCACGTATCGTGGCTTTGCCCAAACCCTCCGAAGTCGAAGCTACACAATGGTATTTCCAGCGTTATATCAGTCATCTTCCTGCGGCAGGAGAGATCGTGTTCTTTGACCGTAGCTGGTACAACCGGGGGGTAGTGGAACATGTCTTTGATTTTTGCACCCACTCCCAACGTGAACACTGGTTCATGCAAGTGGTGCCGTTCGAACATATGTTGATTGATGAAGGAATCCAGCTATTCAAGCTATGGCTTAACGTCGGTCGCGCGACTCAATTGGAACGGTTCCTGAGCCGTGAAAGAAACCCGCTGAAACAATGGAAGCTCAGCTGGATCGACGTTGAGGGACTGAAACGCTGGGACGCCTATACCGACGCCATCACCGAAACCTTGCGCCGCACCCATACCTCCCGCGCACCTTGGATAATCGTGCGTGGGGACGACAAAAGGCGCGCACGAATCAACGCGATTCGTGCCGTGCTGTGTCAGCTTGATTATGACCGCAAAGATCCGGCCTCCGTTTGCGAGGTGGATCCGAAAATCGCAGGCGGGCTGGACTTGTACCGTCATCTCTGAAACAGGCAGCCGTAATTGAAAGCTATTTCCATGCCCAGATCAGCGGTGTGGCCAATCAGTCAAATCATCGCGAATATCCTGGCAGGGCACTCCATGGCACGAGTTGTGGTTGCGCGATTCTGCCGGCTACGGTATCGAAATCTATGCACGCCTGTTACCCGAAGAATTGGCGCAAATGCCTGCAGACCAGGAGCCTTGGTGCCTAGGAGGCTGTCCGAGAATAGCGATCGTGGCGAGGGCGAAGCTGGCTGGCCGGATTTGCCGGTCCTTCTCGTTGAATAGAAAACCACTATTCGCCTCAAATGATCGAAAAATCCCGCTCAGCCAGGCTCGTCCGCAGTAAATCAGTCTCGGGCAGTCTCCTGGTGCCTGGCACCGAGCCGTGAACGTCTGCGAAAAATGGTTTTTTCCCATTCCACGATGTAAAAAACTGCCAATCCAACACCAAGCGGGATGAGCCAGTGGCGCAATTCTAGTGGTGCAGACCCGAAAGCAACTTGCATAAAAGGCAGATAGACAAATCCAAGCTGTAACAGGATCAATACCCCGACCGCAAACCAGACTACCGAGTTGGTGAAAAGCTGATCCAGTCGATAACTTGGTTCGTGCATGAACCGGCTATTGAACAAGTAGAATACCTGTGCGCAGACCAGTGTGTTTACCGTGACAGCACGAGCAAGTTCGATCGGCATATCGAAGCGGCGTTCGACAATGAATACTGCGATGGTTGCGCCGCCTATGAGAATGGAAACATAGCCAATGCGCCAAAGGAAATGGAGGCCGAGAATGCGTGCATCGGGGGCGCGCGGAGGGCGCTGCATAATGCCGGGCTCAGAAGGCTCAAATGCGAGCGCGAGCGCGAGTGTGACAGCGGTGACCATGTTGACCCACAGGATCTGCACCGGCGTGAGCGGTAGCACCCAGCCGAAGGAGACAGCGATCAGAATGACCAGCGCTTCGGCGCCGTTGGTCGGAAGAATAAACAGAATTGCTTTGCGCAGATTGTCATAGATGGTTCGACCTTCCTCCACCGCGCGCTCGATGGAAGCAAAGTTATCATCCGCGAGCACGATGTCTGCGGCTTCCTTGGTTGCTTCTGTCCCTTTGATGCCCATTGCTATGCCGACATCGGCGCGCTTGAGTGCGGGCGCATCATTGACGCCGTCTCCAGTCATGGCGACCACCTCGCCATTGGCCTGCAGTGCCTTGACCAGGCGAAGCTTGTGCTCGGGACTGGTACGGGCAAAGATGTCCACCTCGCTGACGAGTCGCTGCAGTTCCTCGTCGCTCGCTTTTTCAAGTTCAGCTCCGGTCACGGCATGATCGCGTTCCGTGATCCCCATCTCACGGCCAATGGCACAGGCAGTTCCGGCATGATCACCGGTAATCATTTTGACTCGAATACCGGCCTCACGGCAGAGGTTGATGGCTTCAATCGCTTCGGGGCGAGGTGGGTCTACGATGCCCACCAGGCCAAGAAAGATCATTCCTTCTTCCAGATCGCCGATACCGAGATCGGTCTTGTCGTCCGGAGCCTCCCGCATGGCGGCTGCAAGAATGCGAAGCCCCTGACCACTGAGCGTTTCGATCCAGCCGTTCCAGTAATCGCAGTCCAGCGTTTCGAGCTTGCCCGATGTTCCACGCTGGTGCGAACAAAATTCAAAGAGCCGGTCCGGCGCGCCTTTCATGAAGATTCGCACGCCACCACCGGGCAGGCGATTGCATGTCGCCATGAATTTATTGTCCGACTCGAAGGGAATGGCAGCAATGCGGTCATAGTTATGGCGGTCAAAATCAGTCTTCTTCGCGAGTGTGCAGAGCGCCCCTTCGGTCGGCTCGCCGATGACAACCCAATGCCCCTCCTTGTGCTTGATCTCGGAATCATTGCAGACAGCCATCGTTTCTATCACGGCATGCAAGTCGCCATACGCTTCCAGGGAAGCGTATTCCCCATCAAAGGTTATTTTTCCATCCGGCGCGTAGCCAATTCCGCTGACCTGATATTCGCGGTGGTGAGTAATAACTTGCCGGGCGGTCATTTCGTTGCGGGTGAGCGTACCGGTTTTGTCTGAGCAAATCACGGTAACCGAGCCGAGTGTTTCTACCGAGGCAAGCTGGCGGGTAATGGCATTGCGCCTTGCCATACTTTGCACCCCGATAGCCAGTGTGATGGTAAGAATGGCGGGCAGCCCTTCCGGAATCGCGGCAACGGCAAAACCAATGGCCGCAAAAAATAGCTCTGGCAATGAGTAGTCATGCAGCACCCAACCCAGTCCGAACATGAGTACAGCCATCCCGAGGATCACAAATGACAGCATTTTGGAAAAGACTGCCATCTGCCGGGTCAACGGTGTTGCCAGAGTTTCCACTTCGGCAATCATGCGATTGATCTTACCGATTTCGGTTTCGGCCCCGGTCGACGTCACGATCCCTGTGCCACGGCCGCCTGTGACAATCGCTCCTGAAAAGGCCATACTGGAACGATCTCCTACCCCGGCATTTTCAGCCACCGGATCTGTTTGCTTATCGGAAGGGACAGACTCCCCCGTTAACGCCGATTCTTCGATACGCAGACTGTTGGCATTCAAGAGTCGCAGATCAGCGGGTACGCGATCGCCTGAGCGCAGTCGCACCAGATCACCCGGCACAAGGTCTTCAGCATCGATTTCTTTCCATTCACCCTCGCGCCTGACTTGGGCATGGGCGGAAAGCATCTTGCGTATCCCTTCGAGCGCCTCTTCGGCCTTGCCCTCCTGAATCAGGCCAATGATGGCATTGATCACGACAACCGCCATAATGACAAGGGTATCGATCCAGTGGCCCAGCGCGGCGGTGATTACTGCAGCCCCGATTAGAATGTATATCAGGGTATCGTGGAAATGTTTAAAAAAACGCTTGATCAGACTGTCCTTGTCCGCAACAGGCAATCGGTTGGGTCCCACCAATTCGATCCGCTCGCTGGCTTCTGCCTCGGTCAGTCCGCCTGGCCCACTCCCCAGTTTCTCGGAGACCACTTCACCGGGAAGGGCATGTACATGGCTAAGTTTGTAAGGATGACTGGTTGATTCACTCATTGGTTTCACCTTCTTCTTTTGGGAAGTATTCGGGGTCAGAGTAAAATGAATATCTGCTAGACTTTACAGTCTACACATCAATTTGAAGAATCGCAGGCAATAAATGGCAAGATTATCGAGAGTGTGTCCGGTTGGTGTGCCTCAGCATGTTATGCAGCGAGGCAATAATCGGCAGGTTTGTTTTGCCGATGAACAAGACCTCGCAGCCTATGCGCATTGGTTAACAGAGGCGTCGAGGAAATATCAGGTCGACGTGCATGCATGGGTGTTCATGACCAATCATATCCATCTGCTGTGCACGCCCCAAGTGGAGAATGCGGTCAGCCGAATGATGCAGACACTGGGGAGGCAGTTTGTGCGTTATTTTAATTCCCGCTATCAACGAACTGGGACCCTTTGGGAAGGGCGATACAAGTCCTGCCTGGTTCAGGAGGAAATTTATCTCCTGGCGCTTTATCGCTATATCGAGCTGAATCCTGTCCGGGCCGGTATAGTGGAACAGCCGTCTGACTATGTTTGGTCAAGCTATGCTAGCAATGCGCAGGGCAAAGTTTCCGAGCTATGCACGCCGCATGCACTGTATGTGGCGCTAGGCAATGCAGAAAGCGAGCGGCAGGCCAGATACCGGCAATTATTCGAGCAACATGTCGAAGGAGAATTATTGACAGAGATTCGACAAACGCTGAACAAAGGGCTGGCACTGGGCAATGAACGATTTAAAGCGGAAATTGAAAAATTGACGGGTCGGCGGGTAACAGCCAGAAAAGCGGGTCGACCTGCTGGCTGGCGGAAGAAAGATAAAGTGTGTGAATAGCCCGGTATAATTTTACTCTGACTCCAATGGCATATGCTTGGCTGCAAACGCATTGAAAGTGCGCTCAATGATCGATGGGTCAAGATCCCGTGTGATGAAAACAATGCGAGTGGAGCGATCTTCGCTCGGCCAGGCATCGAGTTCCACGGGAGGGTGGAAAATGTGCTGAACGCCGTGGATGACGGTAGGGCCAGCACGGTTCTTCAGGTTTATGAATCCCTTCACGCGTAATAAGTTGCTGCCCTTGAAACCGACCAGTAAGCCCAGCCACTGATCGAATAAATCTGGCGCGAGCGGTTCTGCAAATGTCAAACAGAATGTCTGGATATTGCCATGTCCGCCTTGGCTGGATGTGGATGGTGTGTTGGAAAGGCGGGGTTTGTTGCGCAGTGGTTGGGCTAGCTGGCCGGGTTGACGGATGGGTTGATAGTGTAAACGAGCGCGCGCAGTGGGTGCTGCCGGGTGCTTGTTGCCGGCCAGCCAGGTGCGTATGTCGGGTGATGTTTGGTCGATCGAGAATCGCTGTCCAAGCAGCTGATGAGGATCGATGCGGCCGTTGAGGGCCGTGAGGTGCTGGGCAATGGGGTTGAGTGCAGTAAGTTGTTGGTGCAGTTCGGCTAATTGTTTGGGGCTGGTGAGATCGCTTTTGGTTATGATCAGGCAATCGGCTATGGCGATCTGTTTGGCAGCTTCCGGGTGAAGCGAAAGGCTTGCCGCGCCATTGACGCAATCGACTGTGGCAATCAGCGCCTCGAGGCGATAATGGGCAGCAAGGGTCTCGTCCGTCATGAGAGTGTGAACAATCGGCGCCGGATCGGCCAAGCCGGTCGTTTCGATCACAACCCGGTTGAATTGCCGTTTGCCGTTGCGGGAGAAGCGCCACGTGACCTGTTTGAGGGTTGTGCTGAGATCGTGCCGAATATTGCAGCATACACAGCCGTTATCCAGTGTGACAACCATGTCTTCATCGCTATGGGTAACGAGCAAATGATCGAGGCTGGTTTCACCGAATTCATTGATGATGACCAGCGTGTCGCGCAAATCGGGTTGCTTGATCAAGTGGTTGAGCAGTGTCGTTTTGCCACTACCCAAGAATCCGGACAGAACCCAGATCGGAACGAGATTGTGTGCTGGTTTGGAATCAGTGGTCATATTGGCGGTGCTTCAGTTCGCGACGTTCTTGGGCTTCGAGGCAGAGACTGGCAGTCGGGCGGGCCAGCAATCTGGGAATACCGATCGGCTCGCCGGTTTCCTGGCACCAGCCATATTCACCTGTCTCGATTCGGGCCAGAGCCTCATCGATTTTCTTGAGCAGCTTGCGCTCGCGATCTCTGACCCGGAATTCCAGCAGATATTTCTCTTCGGAGCTGGCGCGATCGTTGGGGTCCGGGTCGGTTTCGGTATGCTGTATGGTCGTCAGTGTTTGTCGGGCATTATCAAGCAAGCTGCGTTGTTCGCTTTCCAGAATTTCCCGGAAAAAGGCAAGTTGCTCGGCGCACATGTATTCGCCGGTTGGCACATCCTGTAGCGATTTACGAGGAGGCGCTGTGGATATCTCGGGTTTGTCGGCTGCAGCATTATTGCTCATTGCCGGATCTCCTTGCTGGTTTGCTGGGCTTGCTGGCATTTGTTCAAGACAGACTGGTTGAAATTCAGGAAAATCTCTCGTCAGTTTTCATGCGTCAGCGGTGCGGTGTCGCCAATCTTCAAATCTTATGGGCATGTTTGTTTCCGGGCGGAAAATGCATTCCAGTCACAGCGTATGGCCGCGACATTGTTCGCACAGGCCATGCAATTCCAGTTGATGGCTGGACAGGGTGAAACCGGTATGCTCTATGCTGTGCTTCAATTCGGAAATGATGCGCTTCTTGATGCCGACTTCCTTGACAGTGTGGCAGCGGTCGCAAATCAAGAACTGCGGAATTTCGTGTGGGTGATCGCAGGTAATATGTGCACAGGCCACATAACGATTGGCTGTTTCCAGCTTATGCACCAGTTTCTCCTGAATCAGGAAATTCATGATTCGGTAGACGGACATGACCGGCAGCGTTTCGTTGAATTTTATTTTGTATTGCTCGGCAATTTCGTAGGCCGAGAGTGGCACTGATGCAGTCAGCAGCACCAGAAGCGTGTGTTTGCGTTTGGGCGTGAGCTTGACGCCGGTTGATATACAGATCTCTTCAGTCTTCCTGATAATTTGATCGATATCCGCAGACATATCGTCTGATCTCCATAAAAATATAATCTGCTGGGCAGATTGTTTATTTGGCTGGCAATGCCTGTCTATGCCACTGGCAGCTGATGATAAATGCTTGTAAGGAGCCGTGAAGGAATAAGTGTTACAGTTATTTATGAGCGACTCCTAAGTATATAGACCTTGACCACTGATTCACGATTTGTCATTGTATCGGCGCTGTGGTGTGCAGTGTCTTGTACTATGCTTGGCGAAGCTGGCATGCTTGATCAGGCACTGGATTCGGCCCAGTCCAGCGTCAGCAATACCCGGCTTTCCTGAGGCTGCAACGCGGGTGAGCGATGAATGGCGCCGCGGTCCTGGTTGGCTATCCAGGCTTTGCCCTTGAGCAGGGCGACTTCGCCAGCCAGCAACATGTGTACGTTATCTGTTCGGGGCGACAAATCATCGTTGCGCGCCAACCATTCGGTACCCTGGCCGGCATAGGTCGTGATCAACCGGCAGGGGACTTGATCGATATGAAAGCGTGGGCACATGGTTTTGTTCAGTACATGCAATCTGAGACCAACGGTTTCCAGTCCAAACAGGCAGGCAGGCAAACATGTCCACTATATTCGAGACATCTTGTATGAAGTGGTGTCTGGCGCCATGCCGGGGTAGCGATGTTGCCAGCAGGGATTCCACCTGGTGCAAGCTTACGCATTTTGTCAATTGAAAGCCAATCTGTTCCCGCTGCAAAAAATTTGCATACTGTTGTACCTCTGTTTCCAGTGTGCGCCTGAAGACAGACATTTGAATGCCTTTGTCATAGATGCGCGCCAGCACGCCGGGTTCATGGCCAATGATAAAATCATTGGCTGACTGTAAGTTGGGATTGTCGATCGTTAGGGCTGTTTGCAGCATGCTAAGCTTCCTCCCAATCTGGAAATGGGTCCTCCAGCGTTGACCAATAAGCCTGACCGGCCTGTAATTCAGCGTCGGTCAGCAGGCATGCATCCAGCTGTTGGCAAATGTTTTCGCGATCAAGTCGTTGACCGATAAAAACCAGCTCTTGCCTCCGGTCACCAAATGGTTGCTGCCATTTTTCATGAATCGATTCGAGATATTCCTCGTTTTCGGGCCATTGCTCCCTAGGCACGGCGCTCCAGAACAATCCGGCAAATCCATATCGGGCAATGCCACCCGCCTGATTCCATTGGCCGGCGTAGTCCGGCCGGCTGGCTAACCAGAAATACCCTTTGGAACGCAATAATTTGCCTTGCGGCCAGGGTTGATGGAGAAAGTCATGGAATTTACGCGGATGAAAGGGTTTTCTGGCTGTGTAAGTGAAGCTGCCGATGCCATACTCTTCAGTCTCGGGGGTATGCTCTCCACGCATTTCCTTGAGCCAGCCTGGTGCTTGTTGTGCGTGTTCGAAACTGAATTTGCGGGTATTCAGCAGCTTGCTGACATCGATTTGGCCGTTGCTGGCCAGTAGAATTTCTGCCTGGGTGTTGAGGGCGCGCAGGATTTTCTGCAGCCGGTCGAGTTCGTGCTTAGATACGAGATCGGTTTTGGTGATCACGATGACATCGCAGAATTCGACTTGGTCGATCAATAGATCGGCGACACTGCGTTCATCTTCTTCTCCCAGGGTTTCCCCGGCTTCCTGTAATGTCTTGGCTTCTTCAAAATCTGTGAGAAAATTCGCGGCATCGACTACGGTCGCCATGGTGTCCAGTCGGGAGATATCCGAGAGACTGACGCCATGTTCGTCTGCAAAGGTGAAGGTTTCAGCGATGGGTAACGGTTCTGAAATACCCGTGGATTCGATGACGAGATAGTCAAATTGGCGTGCCTGGGCAAGCTTCTGGACCTCGATCAACAGATCCTCACGCAAGGTGCAGCAAATACAGCCGTTGTGCATTTGTATCAGTTTCTGTTGCGCGCGATTGAGCGAGATTTCCCGTTCGATCAACGAGCCATCAATGTTGATCTCACTCATATCGTTGACGATCACAGCCACGCGCAGACCGGCACGATTGGACAGGATGTGATTGAGCAAAGTTGTTTTGCCTGCGCCCAGAAATCCCGAGAGGACCGTCACCGGCAGGCGGTGCGGGAGGGGAGAAATCATGTTGGCTGTGGCATGCTCGGTGGGTTGTGACATGTGTCGCTCCAAATAATATCTGTTATGTTATAACATAACATATTTATGTCAAGAAAGCATGGGTAAGTTGATGCCCGGTTTGCGCATCGGACAGGCGGGAGGACGCCAACCGGATACAGCCTGCTTTCATCTTGCAGCGGGGGTGCTTTGACCCCGGTGAATGATCGATGCCGGGAAACTTAATCGGCCGAATGTGATCTTTTTGATGGGCCATTGCGCGCGGTTGCCGGTTGTTGAGTCGCAGGGCAGGGCATAATTGCCATCCACTGCCATGGCTTGTTTTTGCTAAGAGTTGGCAAGAAAGCACACCTGGCCGAAGCATGAACTGAGAGGGGAGTCGCTTCATTAATTAAAAAAACAATATGTCTCAATACTGGTACGCTGGTCTGGATGTTCAAATCATGAGGCGATGATGGTGATACAAAAAAGTATTCTTGCTTGCTGCATTGGGTGGGTCACGATGATTCCGCCTTGCGGGGCACATCCGCACAATTGGGTGACCATGCGCAGCGAGTTTGTGGCAAATGATGAGGGTGAGCTGATAGCGGTCAATCAGACTTGGCGGTTCGATTTCTTTTTTTCAGCCATCCTGATTGCGGAAACGGTTAATGAGTGGCAGCAACCACTTCCCAAGGCACTCGAATTCGAGGCGCGGCGCATGATCCAGAATTTGGCGCCGTATCAGTATTTCTCGGTGCTGTTAGTAAATGAGCGAGAACTTCAGCTTCCCGCGCCGGATCACTATGCTTTGCAAGTGGTCAAAGCGGAGGGGCAGGAGTTTCTGGAACTGACCATGCATTTTCAGATGACGCAGCCGACGGTGCTGGCAGGCAGCACCGTGAGTTGGTCAGTTTATGATCCAACCTATTACATCGCTTATAGCCATGAGCATGCGGATAATGTCACGATCCGGCAGGCTTCGAATCTGTCTTGCAGCAAGCAACTCAAATTGCCGAAACTGACCGAGGAGTTGATCGCCTATGCCTTTTCGCTCGATCAAACTGAACGGGATACAGATGGGCTGGGGCGGGCGTTTGCGGAAAAAATATTGATAGTGTGTGAAAGGCAGGGGGAATCACGGTGAACCTTTTGATTAATGGTAGACATCTAAAAAAATATGGGCTCTGGTTTGGCATGTTGATGGGCGTGGGACTGCTGGTCTTGCTGATCCCCTGGACTGAAGTGCCAAGCGCGATCGCGGCCTTGCAGAAACAGCTCCATGTGCGATTGACTGCGCATATTTCTCAAGTGGAAGCGTCTCCCTGGCGTTACGGGACGAGTCTGATTCTGGTCAGTTTCCTCTATGGCGTATTTCACGCCATTGGTCCAGGTCATGGCAAGGCAGTCATCGTTGGTTATTTGGGTACCCAGAAAAACGAGCAGATTGCTCATGGAATTAAAATCTCGTTTCTTGCTTCGATGCTGCAGGCGATAGTTGCGATTGTGCTGGTTGCAAGCCTGGTCCAGCTGCTGAATCTGTCGCTTGCCAGCGTCAAGCAATATGGAGCGAATATCGAAATGGCCAGCTATCTACTGGTTATCCTGTTGGGGGCTGTGATCTGCGTGCGTGCCTGGTTGTTTTTTTATAAACAGCTAAAGCCGAAGCAACAGCATACTCACGCCCACGCTCATGCCGATCATGGACATGCCTGCGGTTGTCAGCATAGCTATGTGCCTGATGCCAGGCAGGACAGCAGGCAAAGAGGATTGGTCATTTTGTCGATGGGGTTGCGGCCATGTACCGGTGCTTTGATCGTGCTGATGTATGCCTATGTCGTCCAGGTCGAGATTTTTGGAATCATGGCGACACTGGCCATGGGAGTGGGAACGGGGATGACGGTTGCCATGCTGGCCTATCTCACGATCGTTTTCAGGGACCGGTTGCTGAAGTGGATAGAGCGGAATGATCGAATGAAGTCCGGGGTGCAATTGTTTCTGGTTCCCGGTTTGATGTTGTTTGGCGGCGTGCTGTTGATCGCGCTGGGATCATCCTTGCTGTGGGTGACCCAGGCGGCTGTCCCAATCGGGCACCCGTTGCTCTGATTTGCTTGACACGCCGGGAGCGGATGGCAGATTATCCTTTTTGTTGCGTCTGCTGGAGTACAATCTGGTGTCAAATTAATAATAAGGAGTATTGCCATGAATAATATCAGAATGGTGGCTGTTGCATTGGCTGGATGCATGATCGCAGGTTGTGCTGATATGACTGGAACCCAACGGGGTACTGGCCAAGGAGCTTTAATAGGTGCGGGTACGGGGGCTGCGATTGGTGCCCTGGCGGGTGGTGGAAAAGGTGCCGCGATTGGTGCCGGCGCAGGCGCTGCACTGGGTGCCGGTGCCGGTTATCTTTGGTCTCAGCGCATGGAAGAACAAAGAAGACAAATGGCAGCTGCGACAGCGGGCACGGGCGTCATGGTGTCGCAGACACCGGATAATCGTTTGATGCTGAATATTCCCAGCGATATCTCGTTCGATACTGGCAGCGCCCGCATCAAGCCGAATTTTCAACCAATTCTGGACAGCTTCGCCACCAGCCTACTGAATAATCCCGGCACGCAAGTCACGATTATTGGCCACACCGATAGCACCGGCACCGATGCCGTCAACAATCCGTTATCTTTCAACCGTGCGGGCAGTACCCGCGATTATCTGGTCAGCCGGGGGGTGCCCAATCAGCGTATCCAGGTCGATGGCCGTGGCTCCTATCAACCCGTCGCACCGAACGATACGCCAGCCAATCGTGCCAGAAATCGACGGGTTGAAATTTTTGTTAACGAAGCGCCTAACTACTGATCGGGTTTTTGGGCCGACTGAATTTTAAAGATGAATGTTTTACGCTTATGACTGACTCAGACAATTCGAATAAGGATCAATGGGAAAAAGAAACGCTGCAGAAATTGGTGTTTACTTCCTTGAGAGAGCAACGCCGGGCACGTCTCTGGAGCATTTTTTTTCGTTTACTGACCTTTTCCTACTTGTTCATCCTGCTTTTTTGGGGGTTGGGCTGGCTCGATACCGAAACCGTGCGCGTGACTGATAAGCATACGGCAATGGTCGATTTGCGCGGCGAGATTACGCCTGATAGCTTGAACAGCGCAGATAATATCAAAACCAGCCTGAAAAAAGCATTCAAGGATCGCAATACTGCCGGTGTTATCCTGCGGATCAACAGCCCAGGTGGCAGCCCGGTTCAGGCTGGATTGATCAATGATGAAATTGTCAGGTTGCGTGTGCTTTATCCGGAAATTCCAGTATATGCGGTCGTCGAGGATATCTGTGCGTCAGGCGGCTATTATGTGGCGGTTGCGGCGGACAAAATTTTTGCGGACAAGGCGAGTATTGTCGGTTCGGTCGGCGTGATCATGGATGGGTTCGGTTTCACCGGCACACTCGAAAAACTGGGCGTTGAGCGCCGTTTGCTGACAGCTGGAGAAAATAAAGGATTTCTCGACCCTTTCCTGCCTGCCAATCCCAGACAGAGAGAACATGCCCAGTCCATGCTGCAGGAGATTCATCAGCAATTTATTCAGGTGGTGCAGAAGGGAAGGGGCGACCGTTTAAAGGATCACCCCGATATTTTTAGCGGTATGATCTGGACCGGCGAGCAAGGCATCGAATTGGGCTTGGTCGATGCGCTCGGCAGTACTGACTATGTTGCCCGGGAAATCATTCAGGCCGAGCGTATCGTTGACTTCACTGCGCAGGAAGGGTTGATGGAGCGCTTTACCAGACGCTTTGGCCGGGTTGTGGCCTCCAGCTTACTGGCTGAAACCAGTGGAGAACTGCGCCTGCGATAGAGCGATAGAGAAAATCAGGCCATTCGGTTTATCGTGACGGGAGCAGTTCGGTCAGCATGCGAGTGACCCCGGTTTGCCAGGGCGGCAAGTGCAGCTCGAAGGTGCGGCGGAATTTTTCCGTATTGAGGCGCGAGTTGAGCGGGCGCTTGGCTGCGGCGGCAAAGGCTTCGGTCTGAACGGGAATGATCGCATCGGGTTGCACTTTGATTGGCAGACGGTGCTCGCGGCAGAAATCCAATACAAAACAGGCATAGCTGTACCAGGAAGCCTCACCGTTTGCCGCCACATGATACAAACCCGATAATTCCGGTTGTTGATGAAGTCGCGGGACAATCTGTGCCGTGACATCCGCCAGCAATTCCGCACCGGTAGGCGCGCCGATCTGGTCGTCGATGACCGTTAATTGCGTGCGTTCGCGCGCCAGACGCAAGATGGTTTTGGCAAAGTTCTGCCCCTGGGCAGCGTATACCCAGCTGGTACGCAAGATGATGTGCTTGCAGCCTGCTTGCTGGATCAGTTCCTCTCCCTGGCGCTTGCTTAATCCATAGACATTGACCGGTGAGGTGGGATCGGCTTCTGTCCAGGGGCGATTTCCCTTGCCGTCAAACACATAGTCTGTGGAATAATGGATCAGCCATGCGCCAAGGCGTCTGGCTTGTTGTGCCAAGAGGCCGGGCCCCTCGGCATTGATGCGATACGCCAGATCCGTTTCGCTTTCTGCTTTGTCTACGGCGGTGTAGGCCGCAGCGTTAATGATGATGTCGGGTTGAATGGCCTGCAGTGTCCGGGCAATGCCTACCTGGTCAGTCAGATCGCCGCAATGCGCATGATCCATTTTGCCCAGTGCGACCACTTCACCCAGCGGGGCCAGGCTGCGTTGCAGCTCCCATCCGACCTGGCCATTCTTTCCGAAGAGTAAAATTTTCACTGGATTGAACGTCCGTCATAGTTGATCTCGACCCATTTCCGGTAATCACCTGATTGAACATTTGCAACCCAATCCTGATTTTCCAGATACCAGTGCACGGTTTTTTCGATGCCTGTGGCAAACGTCTCGGCAGGCTTCCAACCAAGTTCACGTTCTATCTTGCGTGCGTCGATCGCATATCGCCGATCATGCCCCGGGCGGTCGGTGATAAAAGTGATCAGGGCATGGTAATCTGCCGGCCGGTATGTTTGCAGAATGTCGCAAATGGTATGCACAATCTCGAGATTCGGCTTTTCATTCCATCCGCCGATATTATAGGTTTCTCCTGGCTGGCCTTGTTCCAGCACGCGGCGTATCGCGCTGCAATGGTCGTTGACATAGAGCCAATCCCGGATTTGCTGGCCGTCTCCGTAAATGGGCAATGGTTTTCCGGCCAATGCATTGGTAATCATCAGCGGAATCAGCTTTTCGGGGAACTGATATGCCCCATAATTGTTGGAGCAATGCGTTGTCAGAACCGGCAAGCCATAGGTATGGAAATAGGCGCGCACCAAACAATCGCTGGCAGCCTTGCTGGCCGAGTAGGGACTGTTGGGCCGCAGGCAGTGATTTTCTGTGAAGGCGGGTGCCTGCTGATCGAGCGAGCCGAAGACTTCATCGGTTGAGACATGCAGGAAGCGGAAATGTGCCTTTTGCGGTGGCGTCAGATCTTTCCAGTAATGGCGTGCAGCTTCCAGCAATCGGAATGTGCCCGTGATATTAGTCTGAACGAAATCTTCGGGACCATGAATCGAGCGGTCGACATGGCTCTCCGCTGCCATGTGAATGATGGCGCGCGGCCGATAGCGGTTCAGCAATGCTGTGACTTTCTCTTGATCGCATATATCCCCATGCGTGAAAATATGCTGGGGGTTGCCGGCTAACGATGCCAAGTTTTGTAAATTGCCGGCGTAGGTGAGTTTGTCAAGATTGAGGATCCCCTCGTCGGACTGCCTGACCCAGTCTAGGATGAAATTGGTGCCAATAAAGCCAGCGCCGCCTGTTATCAGAATCATGGAAGTATCAGTGAATTGAAGACTATGTTGTTTGATGCGTGTGCAATGTTACCACCAATCCGGTTTGGTCCGGTTGTGCCTGGAAACTGCAGTCAACACCGATTCCTGCTACCCAGACAAGCTGTTCACCGCAAAACAGGAGCGGCAGCATGTCGCGTTTCCATGGCGGGAGCGCAGCTTCTTGCAGGATTTTTTTCAGGCTGCGGCGCGGCCGCCTGCAATCGGGTTGGAAACGTTCTCCTCCTGTCCTTGAGCGTATAGTAACAGTCTGTTGGGCCAGTTTCCCTGGGTCGATGCCTGTAGCGTTTTGATAGGTGAATTCGAGTTTGTTGTGTGGCACAGAAAGGTGCAACCATTGCTCGCCTCGCCAGGTGACAGGCGTGATGGGGGAGGATGCCGATTGGGTGCACAGAAATTCGACCTGTCTGCGATAGCAGCGGATTTCCAGTGTATCAACCATAAAGCGCAGCTGTGTATCAGGTTGCGCGCCATATAGCTGGCGTAGAATTTCCTCGAGCTTGGCCGTGCTCGGCAAGCTGACCATACGTTGCGCCAGCAGATAGCGCAGTAAGTTTTTGGCGCGGGCAGGGCTTAGGCCGCGTAATCCAGCCAACTGGATTTTGTCGGCGCGGATGACCGTCTGGGCATCGACTTGGGCGAGCTCATCAAGCAAATGAAACGCTTCCCCAAGATGCTGGCTGGCTCGGGTGATTGTTTTGCGGTAGGCAGGGTAGCGTTGTTCCAGCAGCGGCAGAATGCGGTGGCGCAGAAAATTGCGATCGAAGCGTATATTGCTGTTGCTTTCATCGGTGATCCATTCTAAATTCTGCTGTCTGGCGTAATGCAGAATAGCGGTGCGTGAAATGTCGAGCAGGGGGCGTAGCAGTCTGGTCGACGCGCCTGGCTTGAGCGGCCGAATGCGGGGCATGGCACTCAGTCCTTTGACGCCTGCACCGCGCAGCAATTGGAGCAACAAGGTTTCGACCTGATCGTCCTGATGTTGCGCGAGCGCGATGTAGTCAGCCTGAATCTGTTCAAAAACTCGGTAGCGGGCCTGTCTTGCAACAGCTTCCAGGCTTTCTTGGGGACGTTTCTGGATTTGCAGCCGGTGTATTGTCAGCGGTATCCCCAACCTGTCGCATAGGGTTTGGCAGAAGGCGCTCCATTGGCCTGTATGGGAGCTGATGCCGTGTGCAACATGTGCGGCTGACAGTTTCAGGCCCATGGGGGGTGAAGTTTTTGCAAGCAGATCCAGCAGTACGACCGAGTCTACTCCACCGCTCAAGGCAACAACCAGGTGATCGCCAGCCTGAACCTGTGTGCGCAGGTTGCGCTGAACGTAATCAGTTATGCTGTTCGGGTGGTTGGATCTTGAATTTTCCATATCCCATCAGCCGATCGAAACGCTTCTGTAGCAAGCCATCCAGTGGGTTATCCTGGAGTTTGCGCAGGGATTCCTGCAAAGCTTGCTTGATAGACTGCATGACAGCGAGATAGTCGCGATGTGCGCCGCCGATCGGTTCGGGGATGATGTTGTCGATTAGCCCCATTTCCTTGAGGCGCTCGGCCGTGATGCCTAGAATTTCGGCTGCATCGGATGCCTTATCCGCGCTTTTCCATAAAATGGAGGCACAACCCTCGGGCGAAATGACCGAATAGGTCGAATACTGCAGCATCAGGCTGGTATCGCCCACGGCGATGGCCAAGGCGCCGCCCGATCCGCCTTCCCCGATGATGACGCAGATAATGGGAATTTTCAGCTCCGCCATCACATACAGGTTCTTGCCAATGGCTTCAGACTGGCCGCGTTCTTCGGCATCGATTCCTGGGTAAGCGCCGGGGGTATCGATGAAGGTGATCAGCGGAATGGAGAATTTTTCGGCAAGCCTCATCAAGCGGAGTGCTTTGCGGTAGCCTTCGGGCTTAGGCATGCCGAAATTGCGGTAAATTTTTTCTTTCGTGTCCCGCCCTTTCTGGTGACCGATCACCATGACCGTTTGGCCACAGAAATGCGCCAGTCCTCCGACAATAGCCGGGTCATCCGCAAAATTCCGGTCGCCATGCAGTTCTTCAAAATCGGTAAACAGGTGCTGAATATAATCGAGCGTGTAGGGGCGTTGAGGATGGCGCGCGACTTGTGAAATTTGCCAAGGTGTCAGCTTGGCGTAGACACTTTTCGTCAGTCCCTGGCTTTTTGCTTGCAAGCGCGAGATTTCTGCGGAGATATCCAGTGCGGAGTTATCTTGTGCATAGCGAAGCTGTTCGATTTTTGCTTCAAACTCCTCTATACCTTTTTCAAAATCTAGAAAGACGGTTTTCATGAAAACTGATTTGATTAAAAGCGGGATGATACAGGATCTAACCCGGATTGTTCATGCCTAAAGGCTCTGCAGGAGGTGATTGATAAATAGCTGCCAGCCAATGGTCAGAGCGTGTGGCATGGCATACACACTGGCCATTGGCTGAAAGATGCTTTGGAGGAAAAGCGGGTTGTTTATTATTCGGTAACCTCAAAACCAGCTTCTTCTATCGCTTGCCTGAATACATTATGGTCACTGAGGGATGATTCATGATGAATAGTGGCTTGTGCCTGGTCGAGAGAGACTTCGACGCTGGTGACGCCCGGAATTTTTTCCAGTACAGACTTGATGCTGTTGACACATCCCATGCAAGACATGCCTTTGATAGGAATAACAGATGTCGACATTTAATTTTCTCCTGATGAAGGCGGGCGATAACCAAGTGTTATCTGCCCGCCTGCCAACGTTTCAGTAACAGCGAGTTGCTGACAACCGATATCGAGCTCATTGCCATGGCTGCCCCGGCGATGATGGGATTCAGCATGCCAATCGCTGCCAAGGGTATGCCCAGCGAATTATAGAAAAAAGCAAAAAACAGATTTTGGCGAATTTTACGCAGCGTTGTGCGCGACAGCGAAATGGCATCAGCGACACTCATTAGATCGTTCCGCATCAATGTGATATCGGCTGCTTCGATGGCGACATCGGAGCCGGCGCCAATGGCAAAACTGACATTGGCGGTGGCAAGTGCGGGTGCATCATTGATGCCATCGCCAACCATACCCACAAAACGCCCGCTGGTCTTGATTTTCTCGACCTCAGCCGCTTTGGTGGCTGGCAAAACTTCGGCCTGGAAGGTTTCAATCCCAGCCTGTCTGGCAACTGCTTCGGCCGTCATTGGGTTGTCACCGGTCAGCATCATTACTTCTATGCCCATTTGTTGCAATCGTTTAACCGCTTTGATAGAGGTGAAGCGTAACGGATCGGCGATAGCGAAATAACCCAGTACTTGTAGCGTAGTATTCACCTGGGCTGCGACGCCAATCACGGTTTTACCTTCTGCCTGCAGTGCAGCGATGCGGGATGTGTCAAGAGCGGCACCCTGCTCAGCCAGATATCTGGGCGAACCCAGCAGGTAGGCTGTATCCCGGATACTGGCGGTGATACCGCTGCCCGTAACCGACATGAAATCGCTGATCGCAAGCAGCTGGATGTCCCGCGCTGCGGCGTGCTGCAATATCGCTTTGGCAAGTGGATGTTCCGAGCCCTGTTCCAGCGATGCAGCGATTTGCAGCAAGGATTGTGCATCAAGGGATTCATTCGTGACAATATCGGTGACGACCGGTCTGCCTTCGGTGAGGGTGCCGGTTTTGTCGACGATCAGCACCTGGATTTTCTCGGCCAGTTCCAGTGCTGCGGCATTCTTAACCAGCACGCCTTCTTGTGCGCCTCGTCCAGTGCCTACCATGATTGCGGTCGGTGTTGCCAGACCCAGGGCGCAAGGACAAGCGATGACGAGGACGGCCACTGCATTGATCAGGGCCATGACAAAATGACCGGTCCACCACCAGCTCAGTCCCAGCGTTACAACGCTGATGCCGACCACTATCGGCACAAAAATACCGGAAATGGTATCCGCCATGCGCTGTATGGGGGCCTTGGAGCCCTGGGCGCTTTCCACGAGCCGGATAATCGCAGCCAATTGTGTGTTTGCGCCGACACCGGTGGCGCGGCACTTGAGTAAACCTTGCTGGTTTTGCGTGGCGGCATAGACTTTTTCGCCTGCTTGCTTCGTGACGGGCAAGCTCTCGCCGGTCAGCATTGCTTCATTGACGCTGGACTTGCCTTCGGTCACAACGCCATCAACCGGGAGTGTTTCGCCAGGCCGAACGAGAAAAATATCGCCGGGTACTATCGAGTTGACATCAACTTCGATCATTTCTCCGTTACGTTCGATTCTGGCCGTTTTGGGTTGCAGCTTGATCAGTGACTCGATCGCGGCGGAGGTTTTCCTTTTGGCGCGAGCTTCCATTAACTTGCCGAGTAATACCAGCGTGATGATCATCGCACTGGCTTCAAAATAGATGTGCTGATCCAACTGGAAAGCGGTCACGATGGCACTGAAAAAATAGGCCATGCTTGTCCCCAATGCCACCAGCACATCCATATTCGCGCCACCGCCCCGCAGCGCGTGCCAGGCGCCGATATAAAAGCGTTTGCCCGCCCAGAACTGTATGGGCGTGGCCAGCAGCCATTGCAGCCAGCGTGGCAGAAAAACAGCATGATCACCGGTCAGCATCATGCCCATTTCCAGCATGAATGGCGATACGAGGGCCGCTGAAATCCAGAATAGGCGCAACTCCTTGTGATAGGCCGCCAGCCGGCGAGCTTTTTCCTCGCTACGGCTGCTGTCACTGATTTCGCTGGCGCCATAACCGGTTTTGCTGACAGCCGCAATCAAATCCTCTACCCGGGTGATGGCTGGATTAAAGCTGACGCGGGCGATTTCGTTGGCGGGATTCAAGGTTGCGTTGACACCGGGAATGTTATTCAGCGCTTTTTCGATGCGGTCCGCACAGGCGGCGCATGTCATGCCGGTAACTTGCAATTGCACGGTTCGTGCTGCGACCTGGAAACCGGCTTTCTCAATCGATTGAATCAAATCCTCGGGATGCGCAATGCCATCGTCGAACTCAACGAGTGCTTTTTCATTGGCGAAATTCACGGCTGCATGCACGACACCAGGTAGTTTTTTAAGATTTTTCTCAATTCGTGCGGCGCATGCAGCGCAGGTCATCCCCTCAATAGGTAATTCGAGTGCTTTGAGTGTGGATGTATTCAATTTCAGTCGATCAGATGCTTAGTCTCTTTCGCCGGAAAACGCGAGCAGCAGCTGCAGCAGGCTGATAAACAGGTTATAGATGCTCAAATAAATGCCAAGCGTGGCCATGACGTAATTGGTTTCCCCACCGTTTACGATGCGGCTGACATCAAACAGAATAAAACCGGAGAATATCAGGACTGCGGCGGCCGATATGGCAAGCGAGACTGCCGGTATGGCAAAGAATAAGTTGGCTAAGGAAGCCAGAATTATCAGTACCAGCCCGACCAGCAAGAAGTTGCGCATGAAGCCGAAATCCTTGCGTGTGACAGTAGCGATGCCTGCCAATGTGAAAAAGATGGCACCCGTACCAGCGGCTGCCAGCCCAATCAATTGTGAGCCATTTTTGAAATTCAATGCGTATTGAAGCATGGGGCCGAGCCACCAGCCTGCTACAAATGTGAACAGAAACAGAAGCACAATGCCCCAGATGCTGTTGCGGGTCGCGCTGACACCGAACATCAATCCTATCATTAAGGCAAGCATGACCAGGGAACCCACAATGGGGGACTGGGCCAGAAATGCAAAATTGGTGCTTGTGCCGATGACAGCTCCGATGACGGTCGGGATCATGGTTAATGCAAGCATCAAATAGGTATTCCTCAGGACTTTATTGCGTATACCCGAATCAAGTGTTGGGGCCGCCGTAGTCGCATATTTCAAATGAGATCGCATGATGTATTGTTCCTTCTTGATTGGTTTTATAAGTATTTGGCTAGACTACCGTGGCCAGATGAAAGTTGCAATGCATTTTCTTGTATTGCTGGGTATCGGTGGTCAAGTGTGCCCGATCGGATAATAACCATGACTGAAGTATGGGATATATTTTCATTCAGTAGTTGAACTAAATCAAATTATGTAAGGGTTGTCGGGTGTAGATTAGCGGGCGAGCGGGGGTGTTGACTTGACTTGAGGAAAGCATGATCCGAAGGCTGGAATGGGTAATTACCATGGCAGGACTAGGGTAATTTTCCTATAAAAATCATGATTTTCCCTTGCTAGCTCGGTGCCGGGATGCTAGAATTCTCGACAGGGGAAAGTGTCTTGGACGCGCCCATTTTGTCGCCTGTTTTCGGCTGAATTGTTGCTCAGCCAGAGGGTGGCTGGAAAATTCGGATGTTCATCTTCAGGCCTAAAATTGGAACCGAAAGCTGAAACAGCTGTCTACGTTTTAATTTTAATACGATGCCCCAGGTGGATATTCGGCTGGAGATGCTGGAAAAAAGCTTTTACGAAGACATTCACAGAGTCATGCCTGCAGCTGAGCTGCTATGGCAATGATGATAAGAAAAAAACAGTATGATTCGGCCTAGGGTCGTTGATTTGGATTTTTGGTAAGAAGTAAATTATTTTAAAGCAATGATTTAGTGATTAACGTGGGGGATTAAATATGAGCAGTAAGTTGATGGCGGTCCTGACGGGGATTATGGTCCTCGTTTTTTATTCAGGCGCGGCAGTTTCCAGTAAATATAACTTTCCTGAACCGCAATCCACCATCGCCCAGCAGATCTATGATCAGCATATTATGGCGCTGTGGATTTGTCTGGCGATTTTCGTTGCGGTCTTCGGTGTGATGGGTTATTCCATGCTTAAACACCGCAAATCAGTTGGCCATAAAGCGGCAAATTTTCATCACAGCACGATGGTGGAGGTTATATGGACGACGATTCCTGTCTTGATATTGATTGGAATGGCGTGGCCGGCTACCAAGACTGTGATTGCTATGAAAGATACCAGTGAATCCGATATCACCATCAAGGCTACAGGCTACCAATGGATGTGGGGCTATGATTATCTGCAGGGGGAAGGGGAAGGGATTAGCTTCTATAGCCAACTTGCAACGACCCAGGATGAAATTCGCAATCAAGCTCCTAAAGGGGAAAATTATCTGTTGGAAGTGGATAATCGGGTTGTGGTGCCGGTAGGTAAAAAAATCAGGATTCTGATGACAGCCAATGACGTGCTTCATGCTTGGTGGGTGCCTGCCCTGGGCGTTAAGCAGGATGCCATCCCGGGCTTCATTCGTGATTCATGGTTTACCGCCGATAATCCGGGTGTATATCGTGGACAATGCGCTGAACTTTGCGGTAAAGAGCACGGCTTTATGCCTATCGTAGTAGAGGTGGTCGAGCAAGAGAAATATTCGCAATGGGTTGCCGAAAAGCAAAAAGCTTCTGCAGCAATCGTCAATACCGCACTTGCTGAGACAGCTGAAGATCAGCCATCCAAGAATTAATGTATCTGGAAATTAAGCAAAGCTAGTCTAAAGGAGAAAATAATGGCAGTAATACAAGATGTGCATGGTCATTCCCATGACCACCCCACCGGCATCATGCGCTGGATCACTACGACGAACCATAAAGACATCGGTACGCTTTATCTGTGCTTCAGTCTGACCATGTTGTTCGTGGGCGGCTTTCTGGCGATGGGTATTCGGGCAGAGCTTTTCATGCCGGGCATCCAGATACTTGAACCTGAATTATTCAATTCATTCACCACATTGCATGGCTTGATCATGGTGTTTGGCGCGATCATGCCAGCTTTCGTCGGCTTTGCTAACTGGCAAGTGCCCATGATGATCGGCGCGCCGGATATGGCCTTCGCGCGTATGAACAACTGGAGCTTCTGGCTGCTGCCGGTGGCTGGCCTGTTGCTGATTACGTCATTCTTTGTGCCTGGCGGCGCCGCTGCGGGTGGCTGGACATTCTATCCACCACTGTCCACGCAGGGTGGTTTGGGTGTGGATATGATGATTTTTGCAATCCATATTCTGGGTGCTTCATCCATTATGGGTGCAATCAATATCATTACCACCATCCTCAATATGCGCGCACCGGGTATGACATTGATGAAAATGCCAATGTTTATCTGGACCTGGCTGATTACTGCTTACTTGCTCGTTCTGGTCATGCCAGTGTTGGCAGGTACTGTCACCATGTTGTTGACTGACCGCCATTTCGGCACCAGCTTCTTTAACGCTGCCGGTGGTGGGGATCCCGTTCTGTTCCAGCATATCTTCTGGTTCTTTGGGCACCCTGAAGTCTATATCATGATCCTGCCTGCCTTCGGTATCGTTTCCGAGATCATTCCTACGTTCTCACGCAAACCGCTGTTTGGATATTCATCGATGGTTTATGCAACCGCTTCCATCGCGATTCTGTCCTGCATCGTTTGGGCGCATCACATGTTTACCGCAGGGATGCCAGCAGTCGGCCAATTGTTCTTCATGTATGCCACCATGTTGATCGCCGTGCCGACTGGTGTGAAGGTATTCAACTGGACAGCCACCATGTGGAGAGGCGCAATGACTTTTGAAGTGCCGATGCTGTTTTCGATCGGTTTTATCTTCCTGTTCGTCATCGGTGGATTCAGTGGTGTCGTCTGTGCAATCGTGCCAATCGATATTCAAGTACAAGACACCTACTACGTGATCGCACATTTCCACTATGTATTGGTATCCGGTGCGTTGTTTGCCTTGTTTGCGGGTGCCTATTACTGGCTGCCGAAATGGACCGGCCGTATGTATGATGAAAAACTCGGTCAATGGCACTTCTGGCTATCGATGATTTTCTTCAATGTAACCTTCTTCGTGCAACATTTCTTGGGGCTGGCAGGCATGCCTCGCCGTATCCCTGATTATGCGCTGCAATTTGCTGATTTCAATATGATTTCAAGTATCGGTGCATTTGGTTTCGGGCTTTCTCAGTTACTCTTCGTATACATTATCGTCAAGTGTGTACGCAGTGGTGAAAAAGCGGCTGACAACCCTTGGGAAGGATCAACAACCCTGGAATGGACGCACTTACCTTCGCCCGCTCCATATCACAGCTTTGAAACACCACCTGTGATCAAATAAGCGGATACCAATATGAATGAGGACAAAGATAAAGAGTTGCGGCGTAAGAAATTACGTACTGGATTCCTACTGTTACTCATGATAGTGGTCGTTTATATCACAACACTGATATTCAAAGGATGAAACAAGACGTGACCAATACCAATACAGAATTACTGAAGAGATTATTGATTTTCAGCGTAATCATGTTTGGTTTTGGTTACGCGCTTGTGCCACTTTACGAGAAGTTTTGTGAAGTGACAGGCATCACTGAGCTGCAACGCCCGGATGCATTGAGCAAAACTGTCAAGGTGGATGAATCGAGGCTGATCAATGTGCAATTGGATGCCAACGTTCGTGGACTTCCCTGGAAGTTCAAGCCTTTGCAGTCTAGTGTTCGTATGCATCCCGGCCAGTCTGTTGAGGTGATATACGAAATCAGTAACGAATCGGACAGCGATCAGATCGGCCAGGCAATTCCAAGCTATACGCCCAGAAATCTTGAGCGCTATATGCGTAAATTCGAGTGTTTCTGTTTTACTAAACAGGAGCTCAAGGCTGGAGAAGTCAGGCAAGTGCCGGTTAAATTTGTTATTGATCCGGAAATCCCCACGGATATCAGCACAGTTACGATTTCCTACACTTTCTTTTCATTGAAGAAGGAATAATAGGGCCACTGGGCGATGCATAAATATGATGAGAAGCAATCAACGCCGGATAAGACCAAGCCGGAAAAAGCATCTGTGCTTCAGGTAGCCAAGGCAGTCTTTTTTTCCTTTATCGGTATTCGGAAACAAGGTGATTTGGAACGTGATGCGGCCAGAATAACGCCGTTACAGGCGATTATTGGTGGCCTGATTGGTGCCGCGATATTTGTTTTGTGCATTTTGCTGGTAGTTAGATTTGTAACAGGTTAAATAAAATATCAATTCAGGAGGGTTATATGAGTCAAGGAACGGGTCATTATTACGTACCGGCTCCGTCAAAATGGCCGATCGTTGGGTCGTCGGCACTGTTTTTCATGGGCTTTGGAGCGGCTTTCACCATGAACAAGATCCCGCTGGGATACGGTATGCTGGCAATAGGTTTTGCCATACTGATATACATGCTGTTTGGCTGGTTTGGGGAAGTGGCACGCGAAAGCGAAAGTGGCAAATATCGTGCGCAGGAGGATAAATCCTTCCGCTGGGGAATGAGCTGGTTTATTTTCTCTGAAGTGATGTTCTTTGCCGCTTTCTTCGGCGCATTGTTCTACATGCGAGTACTGTCCATACCTTGGTTGGCGGATAATGAGCATACATTGCTCTGGCCCGATTTTGCAGGTGGATGGCCGACGGCTGGACCGGGTTTTGAAGACAAATTCACCCCGATGGGTGCATGGGGTATTCCCGCATTGAATACTTTCTTGCTGCTGAGCTCCGGTGTCACCATTACACTGGCGCACTGGGCATTGAAGAAAAATGATCGCGGCGCACTCAAGTTGTGGTTGTTTGCCACCATTGCACTGGGCGTGACATTCCTGGGCTTCCAGATATACGAATACAGCCATGCTTATGCTGATTTGAACCTCAGATTAACCAGCGGCGCCTATGGTTCGACCTTTTATATGCTGACCGGGTTTCATGGTTTCCATGTGACGGTGGGTACGATCATGTTGATCGTGATTTTCTTTAGATGTGCCGCTGGCCATTTCAAGCCCGAGAACCATTTTGGTTTTGAAGGGGTGGCTTGGTACTGGCACTTTGTAGACGTTGTCTGGTTGGGTCTGTTTATATTTGTTTATCTACTGTAAGCGGATATAACCACAATTCCCAATAACCAGGACTTGATTTGGCTATGGGCAGAATCAAGTCCTGGTATATAAGGCCAGGCACAGAATCTGTGATGTCAATCAGGAATTAATTTGGGATATCAATTCAAACCAAGATTATCGCTGACATTGGTCACAATATTGGCAATCATCTTGTTTGCAAAACTGGGAACATGGCAGCTATCCAGAGCTGAAGAAAAAGAGACGCAATTTGCGCTATTGGAACAGTATGCAAAACAGCCAGCTGTTTCGATTCCGGCTACAGGCGTCGAACTGGATGATTACCTTTATAGGCAGGTCGAGGTACGCGGAAACTTCGTCGCCGAGCATACTATTTTTCTGGATAACAAATTGCATCAAGGCGTTGTGGGTTATCACGTGTTGACGCCGCTGCAACTTGTGAATAGCCCGATGCATGTGATGATTAACCGTGGCTGGATTGCGGGGAGCAGTGACCGATCCATATTGCCTGAGGTTGTTACTCCAGCTGAGCAGGTTGTCATCACCGGTATTGTGGATTCGCCCTGGATCAAAGCCTTGTCACTCTCGGATGAACAGGTCACGGCAAATGTGTGGCAAAACTTTGACCTGGATCTTTATCAGAGTCAGAGCGGTCTTACCCTCCAACCTTTGTTGTTGCTGCAACAGGACAGTGAAATAAAAGACGGACTGATGCGTCAGTGGAAAAAGCCGGATTCGGGTTCTTCCAAAAATATTGGCTACGCTTTCCAGTGGTTTTCCCTGGCTGTGGCAACGTTGATTATCTATTTGGTATTAAATGTCAAACGAAAAGGTTCTAATTAGCAGATTTAAGCTTATCCTGCTAATGCTTGTGATTTTGTCGCCAGTCGTAGCATCTTACTTTCTGCATACATTCAACATTCGCCCGGATAGCACGGTCAATTATGGAGAATTGATCGATGTCAGAACCCTTCAAGGCTCTGCCACAAATTTGTCTGATAACACTATTTTTAGAAGTCGACAATTGCGGGGACAGTGGGCCCTGTTGACTATTGATTCTGGTGAATGCGATGAACATTGTCAAAAGAAACTCTACTTGATGAGGCAAGTACGGTTGGCCCAGCATACCGAAAAGGACAGGGTTGAACGGGTCTGGTTGATCAATGACGATATTCAGCCTGATGCCGAGATCATGCATCAATATGAAGGCACCAGATTGGTACTGGCCAAGGGGCGGACGCTGCTCGAGGAGTTTCCTGCAGTCAATAGTCAGCTGGATCATATCTATGTGATCGATCCCATGGGTAATCTGATGATGAGATATCCCAGAGATCCCGAGCCCAAGAAAATGGTCGATGACATTAAAAGGTTATTGAAGCTCTCGCACATGGAACATTGAGTAAATCTTGTGAAAGTGTGCATGAAGGGCTCAAGCAATGATTTTCTTGCTGAAAGGGTATTCGTCAAGAGATGATGAGCGTGATTTTCAAAAATCATGAATAAAACATTTCTTTGTCCTGTTTTTAGAATGATTCAAGTAAGGAGTGTGTGATGGCATCTTATTCTTTGTCATGGCAACAAGCATCTGAACGCGTACAGCAATTTTACCGGCTGACCAAGCCTCGTGTCGTATCATTGATCGTATTTACCGCAGTTATCGGCATGCTTTTGTCCGTGCCTGGTGCTGTGCCGTTGGATATCCTGATTTTGGGCACCATTGGTATTTCACTGGTAGCCGGTGCGGCAGCGGCTTTGAACTGCCTGGTCGAATATAAATATGATGCCATCATGGCGCGTACCCAGGGAAGACCCTTGCCACAAGGGAAAGTGAGTGTCCCCGAGACGTTATTCTTTTTGATTCTGGTGGGCGGATTGGGCCTGTTTATGCTCCATCAGTGGGTCAATCCGCTGACGATGTGGCTGACACTGGGCACATTCGTCGGCTATGCGATTATTTATACACTCATACTGAAACCACTGACACCGCAGAATATCGTGATTGGTGGCGCATCAGGCGCCATGCCACCGGTTCTGGGATGGGCAGCCGTCACGGGAGAAATATCGGCGGATGCATTGCTGTTATTTCTTATCATTTTTGCCTGGACGCCTCCACACTTTTGGGCGCTGGCACTGTACCGCAAATCGGATTACGCCAAAATCGGCATGCCTATGCTGCCGGTTACGCATGGTGATGCATTCACCCGCCTGCATGTCTTGCTATATACGATCATATTATGCGTTGTAACGGTATTGCCTTATCTGACACAGATGAGCGGACTGATTTATCTGGTCAGTGTATTGATTCTCGATGCCATATTCCTGTACTACGCGATTAAGATATACCTGCATTACAGCGACCAGATTGCACGGGCTGCCTTTCGCTTTTCCATATTGTATTTGGCACTGTTGTTCACCGCATTACTGGTCGATCATTACTTCTATATCTGAAATTAAGTACTGGATTGAGGACGGCAGGTTGCTGCCCCAGGCCAGTAACCTATACCCCCTAGGAGGCTATCCTCGGACAGCCTCCTAGGGGAAAAGCTTGCCTGGGTTCAGAATATGGTTGGGATCAAACACTTGTTTGATCCCTTTCATTATCGCGAGCGTGGCCGTGCTGATTTCTTTCTCGATATAGGCTCTTTTCTCGGAGCCTATCCCATGCTCCCCCGAGAGCGTGCCATTCAAACTGATCACCAAATCGAAAATATCATTAAGGCATTTCTCCGCCCGTTCGCTGTCAATATCGGGATCCACGAGTAAGTTGACATGGATATTTCCGTTACCGGCATGCCCGAAATTGACATTGGCAAGCGCATATTGCTGACTCAATCTGCTCAACCCGGCCAGTAAGACCGGGATCTTGTCTACCGGTACAACGATATCTTCGTTGATTTTCTTGGGGGCAATGTCGCGCAGGAGGGGTGAGAGCTGCTTTCTGGCCTGCCATAAGTCGTCCAGATTTTGGGTGGCTGCTGCGTGCAGTAACCCGGGATTCTGGCACGCGGCAAGTAAATTGGTTACCGTTTCTGCTATTTCATGCTCACTGCCATCCACTTCTATCATCAGCATGGCAGATGAATCGGCAGGGAGCATCTCAGGATGCTTGCTGCGGATAAGATCCAGTGAGCCGGCATCCAGGAACTCCAAGGCGCTGGGCCCCCGAGATGCCTGCATGATCGCGACGATGGCTTGGGCACAACTGGCGGGATCCCGATAATGGGCTGTCAATCCGCCTTTGGCCGCAGGTAATGGAGTAAGTTTGAGTGTGGCTTCAGTAATTACGGCCAGCGTGCCTTCGGAACCAATGAGCAGGCGGGTGAGGTCGTACCCAACCACGCCCTTGGTGGTATAGCAACCGGTCTGGATAATCTCTCCTGTGCCGGTAACCGCGGTCACACCCAGAACGTGATCACGAGTCGTGCCATATTTCACTGCGTGCGGGCCACCGGCGGAAGTCGCAAGATTGCCACCCACGCTTGAATAGCCGGCGCTGGATGGATCGGGAGGCCAGAAAAATCCATGGGGTTTGGCAGCAGCCTGCACAGCTTCGTTCAGGACGCCGGGCTCGACAATCATTACTCGATTGGCCGCATCCACCGACCGAACTTGTGTCATGCGTTCCAGTGACAGGGCTATGCCACCCTGTTCGGGGAGACTGCCGCCGGCTGTGCCGGTTCCGCGTCCACGTGGTGTAACCGGGAGATTGAAGCGCATGCATAATCGAATCACTTGTACAACTTCGTCCGTGGTCAATGGGAAGATGACACATTCGGGCGGAAAGATTTTTCTGCTGTTGTCGTAGGCATACGCGTAGCAATCCACCGGGTCGGTAAAAGCACGATCGGCCGGGATATGGTCAAGCAGTGTCTCGATAAATGCGGCGGGTAGCATGAGGGAAAAGGAAAATAATAAAGGCAGGCAACAGAAATTCAATCCAGATATTCAAAAACCTTGACCACTTTCGCCACGCTGGCGGTTGTGCTGGCAATCTGGGCTGCCGCATCCGCTTCCTCGCGCGTCACCAGGCCTAACAGGTAGACCACATTATTGGTCGTGACCACCTTCACATGATTGACTTGAAAGACACCGTTATTGAGAAAGCGCGTTTTGACCTTCGACGTGATCAAAGCATCATTACTGCGTGACGCCAATGAACTTCGTTCGGCAACGCTGATTTCATTGAAAACATTCTGGACATTTTCCACGCTCATGGCCAGCTTTTCAGCTTCTTTCTTCGTGGATTCATCAACTGCCTCGCCGGTTAACAGGACATTGCGGTTGTAACTCGTCACATTGGCGCGTATTTTGTCACCTAGACTCTCATTTAGTCTGCGGCTGGTTCTGAGCTCAATCCGCTCATCCTCGATAAAGATGCCGCTGCTGCGTCGATCTTCTACCATCAGCGCGCCGGTGCCGGCGCCGACCCCGACCCCGGTTAAAACCATGGGCACACAGCCGGATAACAGCAGCATGAATATCCACAACGACAATAAACTAATAGAATGATTATTCATAGAAATTTAAACATACAAAAAGAATAGGGAGTCAAAATAAGTGTCCAGCCGAGGTTTTAAGATATCCAAGCGTATCCATTATTAAAGCTGGTTTAGTGCGACAAACATACCGCATATATAGTCTACACTGGATTAACTTCTACCAAGACTGAATCCTTGTTTGTTTATGGGGCAGGCAGATCGGATACAATAGGTGTATCGTGTTATCACTCATGCCACATTGGTGGGTGACAAGAACCATCGATCCCAAGTGTGATTATGGTAGGCGATTGCCGCTAGCCGAACAATATATTTCGCGCTGCCAGCACAGAGCAGGGAGATTGTCAAACTGGATGACATGACTTTAACCCGTATGTCGAAATGGGCAGGCTGTAGTAAGCTTGGGCGCATGAGGTTGATACGACTCGGCTAGGAGGCTGTCCGAGAATAGAGCGATCTACTGCGGACGAACCTGCCAGGCTGAATTTTTTGATCCTTTTCGTTGAATAGAACCACTATTCGCCTCAAATAATCGAAAAATCCTGCTCAATCAGCCTCGCTCTCACTACGATCGCTATTCTCGGACAGCCTCCTAGGCAGTAACCATGCTGGGTTGTGGCGGTCTTGCTCTGCAGGTTTAAAAACTTGCGTTACCATTCGCGTTACAGCATGTCGTACGATTTCCATGACGATTGAATATAGCGGACTACCCGGAGCATCGTTTGAAACCGAGCCGCCAACAGATCAGGCTGAAAGGATGCCAGCGGCACTTCCGGTCTTGGGGGCTATGATCGGTGGGGAGCGTTGGCTGATTTCCCTGCGAGACCTTGGTGAGGTATTGCCGGTCCCCAGAATCGTTGCTGTCTATTGGACACAGCCGTGGTTCAGGGGGATCATACGGGTTCGGTCCGGATTTTATGCGTTATGTGATCTTGCGCAATATATGGGCGGGAATGCCAGTCTGGTCGGGGCGAAGACGCGCGTACTTCTGATGGCGCCTCATTCGGGAGTGAATTGTGCCATACTGGCTGACAGTATGCTGGGCTTCAGAAATTTATCAGAGTTTGCCTGCCAGTCTGACCATCACGATACGCGGTCTTTTGTGTCGGGCGTGTATGATGATCGGCAAGGCCGAACTTGGCATATGTTGAATCCGTCTATTCTATTGCAACTCGAGTCTTTCTTGCAGATTGCCAAGTAATCGGAAGGATCGTTTCCCTGATATTTACATCCTTGATGTTTCATCCTAGAATGCGCGCCTGGCCAAGAATGGATCCATCCAGGCGCGCCCTTACTCCCAATAACAGTTGAAACCGCATCCAGTAAAATTCATTTAACTTCTCAAGTTTTCAAGAACTATGTTATCGCCATCTACCGCCGAGGAAAAAGCCAGGATACTGGCTGAAGCGTTGCCTTACATACGCCGTTTTCACGACAAGACTATTGTCATCAAGTATGGTGGCAATGCGATGATCGAGGAAACGCTCAAGCATAGCTTTGCCAGCGATGTCGTGCTACTGAAACTGGTCGGGATGAATCCGGTCATTATCCATGGTGGCGGGCCACAGATCGATCACATGCTGAAGCGGGTCGGCAAGGAAGGCGTGTTCATCCAAGGAATGCGAGTGACGGATGCCGAAACCATGGACGTGGTCGAGATGGTGCTCGGCGGGCTGGTCAACAAGGAGATTGTCAATCTGATTAACCGGCATGGTGGGCAGGCTGTCGGTTTGACCGGCAAGGACGGGATGTTTATCCGGGCCAAAAGGATGTTGATGCAGGATAAGGAAAAGGCGGGGGAATGGATTAACATCGGCCAGGTCGGCGAGATCGAGCAGATTGATCCTTCACTGATTGCGCTGCTTGATAGCCGTGATTTCATTCCTGTGATCGCACCGATCGGTGTGGGTGAGGATGGCCAATCATATAATATCAATGCCGATATTGTGGCCGGGAAGCTGGCCGAAACACTCAATGCGGAAAAGCTGATATTGCTGACCAATACACCGGGTGTGCTGGACAAGGATGGCCGTTTGTTGACCGGTTTGACAGCCAAACGAGTGGATGAGCTGTTCGCGGACGGGACGATTTCCGGTGGGATGCTGCCCAAGATAGATTCAGCTCTGAATGCAGTCAAGCATGGCGTTAAATCCTGTCATATCATCGATGGACGTGTGCAACACGCATTGTTGCTGGAGATATTGACCGATGAAGGGGTTGGCACGCTGATCAAGGCAGACTGAGTCTGGCGGCATCGATTTATTAGTCCGAAGTAAGGTTAAAACCACCGCCTTTAAGGCGGTAAGATTTATCTTTTAAAATTTTGGACGTACCATGATGCTAAAAGTAGGGG
>NZ_FNOY01000008.1 GCF_900107165.1 Nitrosomonas halophila | reverse complement strand
AAGCCGACCGTGTCTTCACACAAGCCGGTGTCTTGGCTAATCGTCTTGTTGTTACATCTTGCGTTGGCTGACAACACAATGCGGACACGTTGTATTAGGCTATGGGGAACCTCCCGGCAACGGCTTATTGTTTCCAGGAGGTCTCTTTGTTCAGTAGTTAGCGTCAGTGGGAATAAAGGGCGGGCCATGCAATTTTTGCTTGTTCAATCAAAAAAATGGCAAATTATCCGATATATTTCAAGCTTTGGGTACTAGTCAAAACTTCTCGATATATCGTACTCAGATAACTGCTTCCGTGAATTGATTTTATCTTTTGTTGTGCGGTTCCCTCGCTCACAAACAAGGGAACATATTGCTCTGTTTCCCATCCCTGAAGTATGGCTTCCAATAAGCCAATACCATTTCCGGTAAGCTTGAACTCAGACTCAACTAAGTTACGGGCCAGAACCAAGCTTCCATGCGGGTAAAATGCAAGTGTGACCGAGTTATTTCCATTTATTGGCTGACGCAACCTTCGCCAATCCTCATCAAATACACCCTGAACAAAGCAATCTTTCAAAGAACATCTATCTTGAATATCTAGTCCATACATAACAGCCCAATACAAGATCAGGTCATAATTCAATGAAATGACGGTGTCAAATCTTTTAACAAACTCATAGATGATAGGAATTTTTACTGAAACATCTTGGTATTCAGGGTGAACATCCCTCACAGCCTGAATTAGCGTATCCCTTACTCGCACGTATGCATTATGAGTTTGGTTATCTGGTATGTTGAGCGATTTATTCACATTCGATGCTTGCCAAACCAAGCGAAGAACAAGTTCAAAATCCTCGGTTTGGAAGAACCGGAATAAGTTCTGAACATCACCAGCCAACAATCCATGATCGAATGCATGCTGAACAAGGGAGCCGTAATCGAAGCGATCATCTACCGCTCTGCTGGCACCATTTCCTAGCAGCAGTGCACCTGTGTAATGGCGGGAAACTTCGTTCCAGTTGTTAATATGAAAAGGCATCATAGACCTTGATTATGCTGCTGTCGCAGTAGGAACGCCGGTTACCCGACGCCCCCTGCACAGATCCCGGCGTGCGGTTTTCCCGCACCGGGCTCTTCAATCATACTCACTCGCGCAGTAAAGCAGTTCTTCACGCAAGCCCCCGATTCATTTCCGTCCGATTGGTGTGGGTCGGTGATGGAAAGGCATATGCCGCCAGCACCCGCTTTATCCCATCCCATGTCAGACTTCGTCTTTGACTACGTCGATTTAACCACTTATAGAGCAATCTGACCACCTCCCTGCGCGCACAATGGGGTCAGGTCCATAAGAACGAACCAAGCATTCAGAACAAAAATAAAATCGGAGGGGTTGGATTCAGGCTCAATTGCTGTATCAAAATAATTACCGAGATAGACTGTAATCTCCTAGGAGGCTGTCCGAGAATAGCGATCGTAGCGAGGGTGAAGCTGGCAGCGCTGGATTTTTCGATTATTTGAGGCGAATAGTCGCTCTACTTAACGAAAAGGATCGGAAAATCCGGCTTGGCAGGTTCGTCCGTAGTAGATCAGCTTTCTCAAGAAACACCTCTCTCTATTCAAGGAGACAGCAGTCTATCTTGGCAATTTAAAATACCAATTGAATCTGGCTCCTTTGATTATGTGGTGCCCGGGGCCGGAATCGAACCGGCACGGACTTTAAGGTCCGAGGGATTTTAAGTCCCTTGTGTCTACCAATTTCACCACCCGGGCGATTGCTGCTGATATGTTTTTGGAGGCGGGGGTCGGAATCGAACCGGCGTAGACGGCTTTGCAGGCCGCTGCATGACCACTCTGCCACCCCGCCGTAATAACTGGAATAACGTTGTTCGCTTTACAACGTTATTAGCATGAGAAAGATGTTGTGCTTTGGAAATGCCAAGAACAATGTCAGGCTTTATTGGAGCGGGAAACGAGGCTCGAACTCGCGACCCCAACCTTGGCAAGGTTGTGCTCTACCACTGAGCTATTCCCGCTCTGTCTTCCAGACTTTTGTTTCTTAACAAGCACGTGATTATAAAGAGACCATTTATTTTGTCAAGAATAATGGTTCATAATGGTTCATCTTCGGGGTGGCGGCTGTCCAGAAGATGTTAACCATTTAGCATATAAAGCACCTCATGCCGCAAATCCCGCTGGATCAGAAACGATAGCCATGTCTCTGGTCTACCACGCACAAAGCAGCCAAGACCGCGTGATGCAGTCTTGGCTGCGGCCGTCAATAATCAGTCAGGCTGTAATCACTCTAAACCAACCGTCCAGCCCTTGGCCCAGTCATCGTTGGCATCGGCAAAAGCGCCAATGTGATTGACCGGATCGAAGAATGGATCGTTGGGCACCGGCGCACCGCCTGTCAGCAATGGCGAGCCAGCTGCCGGCAGGTAGCCATTCAGCTGCGGGTCGCCAGCGACATTGCCCGGCTGCGAATTGAACCAGTCGCTGACCAGGAAAGGTTCGGTCGGACGATCGTTGAAATTGACATCGCAATTGACATAGCTGTTTTCGATCGTCAGGCTGCCGCTCAGATTGCCTGGGAAACCGGCATGGTCAAATGTTGCAGTGTTGTCGAGGGTAATACAGGAGCGCCCGAAACCGGTCACGACCGTATTGTGAATATTAGCCGCTGTGCCGCGTCTGAGCACGATGCCATGGCCATCCACACCGGAGCCGGAACCGATCAAGGTGAAGTTGGACACTTTCCCCAGCGAGCGCGGCAGGCTGTTGTGATTGCGTTCATTGTTGTCAGCCTCGATGCCCGCATCGCTGCCATCCGGCAGGTTGACGACCAGGACATGCTGTGCCTTGCCCACCCAGCCAATCTGCCAATCGAAGCCATCGTCGTCGTTATAAGTCGCCACCAAATGCTTCAGGTTGACCGTGCCGCCGAACATTTCAAAACCGTCATCCGCACCCATATGGCATTGGGCAAAATCGATCGTGGTTCCATCACCCACACCCAGCATAGTGAAACAATTAAGCTCTTCGTCAGGGCGGACTTCAAAACCGGCATAGCGAATCGAAACATATTTCACGACACCGCTGTTGTCATGCGGATTACCGCCGCCATAAGGTGTGGTCAGGGCTTCGTCCAATTGCTCGCAGACGGCAACCCCCTCGGCGCAACCGTTTGCCGGCGCATTGCCGGCCAGCACCAGGCCACCCCATTCACCTGGCAATTGCTCGTTCGGACCCGTCATGACGATAGGATGCTGTGGCGTGCCAATGGCATGGATCTTGGAATTGCGGCGCACATACAGAAAATCCAGGCCGGAACGGCCAATCACGCGGGTGCCGGGTTCGATTGTCAGCGTAGCGCTGTTCACCCGGTCGCCACCGATGAATACGCCACCGCTCACGATCCAGGTGGTATTGTTCGTGAGGGTAATATCCTGATTATATTCGCCTTCCAGCACGCATGCATTCGGCACATTCTCGGAAGGTCTGGCAAATGTGGGACAGCCAGTGAAGGCTTGCTCATGCAGGCCTTTTACCCGGAAGCGCAGTGGATTGGCGTTGGGCACCACTTCCAGTACCGCATTGAACTGGGTACCGCCAACATCGATACTGGGCAGATATAGCTGGCCAAAGACCGGATCGAAATGTGCGCGATCGGCATTCGGGGTGGTAATGACACTTGCATCTGCCAGTTCCAGTTCTATATCGGTGCTGTTGGATGCGACCAATCTCAATACCGCCCGGAAGGTCGGTGCGTTGACATGGCTTTTGCCCGAAGGCACGTCGACTGCCTCGATGATGACTGAATTGGTAGTGGGATCGTACTGGGCATTTGCAACTGCCGACGAGGTGTGAAATAAGGCCCCGCCCAGAATGGCAAGCGAGATGGCTGTTTGTTTGAACACGCGAGATTGGCTCATATCAATAGACCCTGAGTTAAAAAGAAAATTTGGGGCTGAACCGTGGAGGGGCACAATCCAGCCTAGATTTTCAAGTCTACTGACGCCGCTTTACAGAACCGTGACAGATTCTTGACTGTTTTATGACAATCGATAACCTGCAATTTTTACGGGGATGCATACAGCATGGCATACTCGATCGCCGGTTTTAGGGCGCCCTGGCGCACCCGCGCTCCGTTGGCCCGGCCTTTCCCGCCAACCCGGCGGTCGGCGGTCGGCGGCCAAGCTATGCTCATCAAGGCCATACGGTAAATTGCCGCCAGTGCCGTTTGGGCCGCGGCTGCTGGTCGCAAACATGGGGCAGCTGACTGGCTGCCTGTCCAATTTCGTCGGGCGCCATGATCACGATAGGCAACAAGGTGCTGATGTCCTTGCCGCATTGTTGCAATGCCTGCAATACCGGATCGGCCAATAATTGTTGGCTGTATAGAATAGCCCGGCTTTGTGCCAGTTCGCGTTCGCCAGCCTTGCATAAGGCCTCGATTTCTGCATCAAAGGCCGCACTTCGTGCGGACAGCCGTTCTATCGCGCTCTGGTCGATGTCATCCAGGCATTGCTGCTTGGCAAGTTTTTGCTGCTGTTCCGCTTCGCTGAGCTTGCTCGGCTGGATACAACCCGCAATGACCAGTGACGCCAGCAGCGCCAGGCAAGTAAAGATTCTGTTCTGCATCACAAGTCGATAAAGATATAAGATTTTGAATTTAAAAATCGAGCACAAAACCCATTCTGAATTCACGGCCCATACGGTAACTGCGGGCCAGTTCGCTGCCCTGGATGACTTTGATGCGGTCATCCAGCAGGTTACGAATATTGAGGGTTAATGCCATGTTGTTGAATAATTGATGACGATAGACCAGGTCGACCCGATGTACCGGTTGGTCATACTTGTCCGGCGCGCCCAACGAGCCGACTTCAGCGATCCGCTTGCCGATGGTGTTGTACAACAGGGTTGCCAGGATGCCTCTGTCGGGATTGTCGTAGCCAACCTGGAAATTGACAATATAGGGTGAGTGGCCCTGCAGCGGCCTGAAATTGGTGGTTTGTGCGACCATGTTTTCAGGTTTCAATTCAATTCTGGATTTGGACCAGGTGAAATTGCTGGCGACATAAAAGTGTCTCAGGTTCGGATGGACGAAATCCAAATGTTTCATGATTTCTGCCTCCAGTCCATAGACCTTGGCCAGTTTCGCATTCTGCAACGTCAGGACGCCGCCCGGCCCGGGCAAGATAATCAACTCGATCGGGTTGGTGATGTCCTTCCAGAATCCGCCCAGGCTCATGCTTTCGTTAGCGGAAAAATAATACTCCCAGCGCACATCGTAACTGGTGATTTTCGCCTGCTGCAGATCCGGGTTGCCCAGGGTTTCACGGTCACTGACCGGATCCAGGAAAGGCGCGGGAGACAACTCCCGGAAATCGGGGCGGGATATCGAGCTCGAATAACCGGCCCGCAATTGCTGCTTATCAGTCATGAACCAGGTTGCTGAGACTGAGGGCAGCAGATCCTTGCGCACCAGCTTTGATTCCAGTGGCTCCCGATTGGGGCTGAACAGCTCGAAAGTGGACACGACCTGATCGTTGTCTTCGACCCTCAAGCCACCTGTCAACCGTACTTTATCGAACAGGGTCAAATCACCTTGTCCATAATAGGAGAACAAGTCCTGGGTCGCGACGTAGTTATCGGTCGCCCGGGTGGATTCGCGCAACTGAAAGCCATTCGGGCCGATAAACTCAGGACTCAGAATCTTTTCCAACGACCCCAACCCCAGTACATCCTGGCGCCGGGCATCCGGACCCAGCGCGCCGAAACTGAAGCGGCGAATGCGGGAATCCCTGGTCCTGGATTGCTTGATGAACCCGGACTGGAGCGCGAACCGATAATCCTGGTGGAAATCGAGCGGCAACTTGACATCGAGCCGGAAGCTTTCATCGTTGTCATCCAGCTTGGAAAAATTGGTCTGATTGCTGTCAGCCCGGCGGGTAAAAAAGAATCTTCCATCACCGCTCGGAATCTGGTCAAACCGGTAGGATCTTTCATTGGGCGCATTGCGTCCGGCATTCGAGCGTGTCCATAGCCAGTTGGTTTCCAGATCGGCGAGCGCTTGCCAGCGATGCATCCCACCTATCTGACCGACAATCAGGCTGTTTTCCATATATTGCAGCTGTGAACGACGGATCACGAAATTTTCCGAATCGGACCAACCCTCGGTAATGCGCGCCTCATCCTGTGTTTGCCGCAACACCAGCGCATTGGCAAAAATCGAATGATCATCGGTATAGCCTGCTTCCAATCCCAGGTAGCCGCTTAGATTGGCTTCACGCTCGGTAAAGTTAACCTTGTTATCGACAATCAGCTCCAAATTGTCGCCAGTGGTGGGCGCATAGAAACGTTGAATTTCCTGCTGGGAATTCCATTTATCGACCCAGCGCACGGAACTGGTATAACCAAACGAGAAATCCCCCTTATGAAAGGAATCGCCAATGGCCAGATTGATGCGGGTATCGGGACCGATTGGCTTCTTGTTGATGTCCCATACCCCGGATAAATCATTGCCCAGTTTTCTCAACTCTTCCTGCGTCAGGCCGGCCGGGTTGGTCGGCGCAAACTGTGTCAACTGCCGCCCACCAGCGGTCGCTGCCGCCAGTGATGCAGGCATTTTTCGGGCGCCATCATCGACACCGAACATATCAAGACTGCCACCGCGATAACGCAAGCCATTGGTAAAGGATGTACCCTGGTTCAATCCGAATTGGTAGGTAAACTGGAAGAAAAAATCATCCGGTGGCCTTTTGGTGCGCATCTCCACGGTTCCGCCGGCAAACTCGCCTGGGCGATCCGCCGAATAGGATTTCTGGATCAGTATGCTGTCAAGCACGCTGGTCGGAAACAAATCCAGCGGCACCACTCGCCGGGTTGGGTCAGGAGAAGGAATGGAAGCACCATTCAATAATGTGCTCGCATAGCGTTCACCCAGCCCCCGCACATACACGAATTTGCCGCCAATCAGGGTCAGGCCGGTTGTGCGCCGCAGCGCGCTGGCGGCATCGGAATCACCGGAGCGCCCAATCTGCTCCGCACCCAGCACATTGGCAACAGCCGAGCTGCTGCGCTGCTCTTCCACGACAGAGGCGATACTGCCTGCGATATGGGGTTCCAGCACGACAAATTCAGGCAGCTCCAATCCGGTCGGTGCCATTGAGAAGACTTCCTTGCGGACAGCGTCCTTCAGAACACTGATACCGTCCCGCACTTGCGCACTGAAATCAGGATGCATGATGGAAATACTATAGTCACCGCTGGGCACCTCGATTTTGAACGATCCATCCTGTCCGGTCCGCAATTCACCGGCAATGCCGCTGACAAATACCTGCGCCCCCGCTATCGGTTGCTTGTTTTCTGCCGACAATACCACGCCTTCGATAAAGCCCTTGCCATCAGCTTGCAAGTTTGCAGCAGCAAAATCGTCAGCCGGTTGGGATGCCATGCTCGACGTTGCAATATCGATAAGCGGTTGGCGGCCATCGGGAAAAGTCGTAACAATCACCTGAACATTCTCACCCTGAGTGAGTGTCAGCTCCCAGCTGGCCAGAACTTTCGAGTCTTGCTGGAAGCGCATGCTATGCACACCGGCCGGTAACGTCATGTGCGCATGGCCATTGCTGTCGGTCACCGCCAGCAGATCCGGTCCGGCGCCAAATTCGACATGGGACAATGGTTTGCCGTCTTCAAACAAGTAAACCATAACCGTCGCATCATTGGCCGCATGCGTAAGCATGGACGCGCAAACAGTAACGATCAATACAACGAATCGGCAGTATTGGCTCATAACAAGGTTGAGTTCGGTCTTTGTTGAGATAGGTTCACAGCTGAATGATGAAAGCCGTTACCGGCTGGAAAAGGTTTAATCACTAGACCGCTTCGCACTTAAGGCTGTCCGCATCGCAATCCTGCATCAATCGGCGCAGCTCGATTGCGCGTTTGAATAAATCGGGTTGCTTGATCGGATCCAGATGCCGCCGGGCTTGGTCAAAGTTGCCGATCGCGAAGGCGGCATAGGCCAGGGCATAGCGAATATTTTGATCGTCGAGCAAATGGGCACGCTGCAAGGCCGTTTCCATGCCGACGATCATTTCGTAGCGATTGAGACCCAGCAAAATGGCCAAGCGCTGCTTGAGCTTGACGCTTTGGTCCGATATGCGCTCATTCAGTGCCAGGGCTCGGTACCAGCGGCCTGCGCGCCGGTATAATTCGGCCGCTTCGCTGATGAATGACGCATCGAAAGCCGCTGCCTGTTCCATGATGGCTGCCGCGGTGTTGATCAGGCCCTGATCCAGGTAGGTATGTGCCAAGACCTTGGCAATGACAGGATGCGCGGGATATTTCAATCGTCCACCTTCGAGGATCATGGCGGCTTCATCGAACTGGCGGCTCAGGCGAAGCGCATTGCCGATCGCAATATAGTCCTCGGGCCTGGTTGAGGATTTCCGCAAGTAACTGCGTCCTATTTCCGCCCCGAGCTGGAACAATTCCAGCTCTATGGCATAGAATGCCTGCCGCCGGATAAAGCGGTCATCAGCGCTGAAATAGTGATTGCCCTGTTGCAAGGCGCGCCAGGCGGCGTCATATTGTTTGAGCAGCCAGTGCGACTGGGCTTTCATTTCCAGCAGGACTGGATAACTCTTGATATTGTCCCCCGCGCGCTCGACGGCCTTGATCGTCTCGCGGTATTCCTCCAGACCGTAATGCGCCTGCGCCAGGTATATGAAAATCACCGGTTCGGTTTGTCCAAGCTCAATCGCCTGATGAAAGCTGACCTTGGCACCGGCCAAATCCTGCAGTCCCAACTGCGCCAGACCCAGCACCGTGTAATAGCGCATCAGATCGAGATCCTTCTGCTCCAGATCGATATTCTGCAACGTCCTCAAGGCGCGTTCGTTATGCCCGTCCTTGACCAGCGTGGCGGCCAGGGTTAGAAAATCCGCCTCGGGCTCGGGTTGCTTGTCCGCAACAGCCGGTGTCATCCACCCGAGGCAACACAGCAGCAAGACCCCGATCAATTGCAACGATTTATGCCAGAAGTGGTGTTTGATCTGATTCTGCAGCATGACGCTTACTCCAAACCGAAACGAATGCGTTGCTTGGCCCACACCTTGACAGGTGCGCCTTGATAGAGCGCCGGTGAAAATTGCCAGTGCTTGATGCCGGCGATGGCGGCATCATCAAACACCCCGGCGGGAGAGGATTCAAGCACTTGCACTTTGTCCACCGAGCCATTCAGATCGATCAAGATGGAAAGTACGACATAACCTTCTATACCGCGTTTCTTGGCCGATTTCGGATAGACGAAACGACTGCGGCTTCTGGGCTGGGGCGGGGTATCGACCGAATCTTCCGTCATGACGGATGCGCCGGTCTTGCCCAGCAAGCTCTCATCGACTGCCGACATATCGCCGATCCCCAGACCCAGCAAGCCCATATCGATTCCCGACAGGGACGAATCGAGGCCCGACAGGGGGGGTGCCACGCGAGCCTGCCGGGGAGGTGTTTTGGGTTTGGGCCGTTCGACTTTTTTGACTGGCTGCGGCTTTTCCAGCTTGGTGATTTCCATGGCAGTGCTTTTCTCGGGCGCCGCACGCTCAAATTCACCCAGGTAACGATTCATCAGCAACACCAGGCCAATGACCAGAACCGGCCCGAGCAACATGCCCAGTCCGCCGGAAACATATTTGCCACGGTCAACAGTCATAAGGGATGCCGTCACCAGTCTGCTCTCCTAACCGGCTTCTTTCTGGGTTGCGACCCCGACATGCCTGGCACCTGCCAGGCGAGCCTGATCGACCACTTCCACCAGCTTGCCGGCTGGCACACCCTCGTCAGTAACGACCAGCACCCCGGCCTCGGCGGAGGCTTTCAGCAAGTCGCGCAGCTTGCTCTGTATCAGCCAGATACGAATGGGTTCGCCATCGAGATAGGTATCACCTGCCTTGTCGATATAGAGGCGGATGGCTTTGGTCGATGCGGGTGACGCGCTGGAGGCATTCGGTCTTTCCAATTCCAGTTTCATATCTTTCACGAACGTGGTGGTGACCATAAAAAAGATCAGCAATATGAAAACGATGTCGATCAGTGGCGAAATATCCAAACTGCCGCTCGCATCGGTACTTTCTCGGTATCTCATCTGTTCATCCTGGCTAATAAGGGCTCGTTAATAAATAACTTGAGCATGCGCTGGGGTCGCTTTTGGGCATCTGCGGTGTTGCGAGGCTTGCGAATGGAACGACCATTCGGCTTCACCTCGCGCCTGACATCTTTCCCGAATACGTAACAACATATGCCCAAGTTATTTCACATGGATTGCGGAGCAATACAGATCCTTGATTTGGGCAAGCTCGGCCTGGATGCGCCGCTGCTTGCGATCCAGCATCGATTTGAACAACAAGCCCGGCACCGCAACCACCAGACCCAGTTGCGTGGTAAACAACGCCTGGGAAATCCCGCCCGCGATGCCGCCCGACTGCGCGAACAACGCCATGTCGGCCAACGAGTTGAAAGTCTCGATCATGCCGTTGACCGTGCCGAGCAAACCCAGCAGTGGAGCGATAATGACAACAGTATTAATGATCGGGCTGAAACGCATGATTTCTATCTCGTAACGAATGAATTCGCTATCCAGACAGCGCCGCAAATCCCGCACGCGGCACTTGACCAAACCCGCGCCGGCCATCGCTGCTTCCTCGACCAGGTCGTATGGGCGAGTGCTTACACCCCGCAACCCCTGCCTGACCAGCTCACGCGGACCGAATTTACCGCGCCGTTTCAGGATCCAGAAACGGTAGCCGAGGCAATACCACAGCAGCATGGTTACGATCAGCAAGGGCGGCATGACAAAACCACCTGCTTCAATAAATTGCTCCAGTTCCAAAATGATATCTAGCATGATGATGGCCGGTTTTCTTGGGCAGACTTACAGCGGAACATAATCTGGAGAGGGCACTATTTCAGACAGCCGAATAACCCATCGCGCCGCCAGCAAGTGCATCCTCATCGGTTTGCCTGCTGATATCCGGGCTGGCTGCCGGTGTTGCCTGCGGGACATTGCCGAGCACGAGATTGCTCGCTTTGAGCGCGGTTTCTTCCAGCTCACGCTTGATGGTTTCGGCCCAGCTGTTGAGCATGGTTGCCACCAGTACCGCCGGGATGGCGACTATCAAGCCAAGTTGGGTCGTGACCAGGGCAATGGAAATACCGCCCGATAACAATTTGGGATCACCAGTCCCGAACTCGGTAATGATATCGAAGGTTGATATCATCCCCGTCACCGTTCCCAATAAACCGAGCAACGGTGAAATCGTCGCGATCACCAGGATCGTTGCGCCGAAGCGATTGAGCGGCGCAGACTCATGCAGCAGGGTTTCTGAAATGACATCTTCCAGATGATCGCGCTCGGCCTTGGCATGGGTCATAATGGCCGCAAGCAAACGCGCGAAAGGCCCTGTTTGTCTCTGACAATAGTTCAATGCCTGCTCAACCTGCTGATCGGCCAGCAAGCGCAAGGTCTCGATACGGATGGCTTTGGCCTGCGCGTTCTTGCTGTACAGAATCACGGTTCGCACAACAACCAAAATCACGACCAACAGCCCCAAGGCGACGATCACCCAGCCGATCAGGCCACCGGAATCGATAATTTCCATGACCGATTTTTCGGTGGTGATATCAATCGCCCGCTCCCTTGATTCGTACAAATACATTTTCAGCAAGGGCGGGCGATTGCCGTTCAGCAGACCTTCAGCGATATCCGCCGCGGGCTCTGCCCATATTCGGTAACGATTGTTCCCGGCCGGCACCAGGATGCCACTGCCTTGATTGCTCACGCCATAGGCGGCAATATTCCCAATATGAATAATTTGGCCATCGGTTTCGGTCCCATCCAGCAGGAAAAACTTGTCACGGGTTTTGCGCACCGCGCTCAAATCCTTCAGCAAATCATGGGCCATGGCAAAAACCAGGCTCAGCTTGCCATCCTCGCCGCCGTCCACAAACGCCGCCTGCTTGTCCAACGCGCGCTGATACTTTTTCAAGGTGCTGTTTGCCTGGGAATAGGTCATTTCCAGCAGCTCGCTGCGCTCGTGCAGACTTTCTTCCTTATGTTCGGCGGCCGTCAGTTGCGTCCTTAAATTGTCTTCCTGGTTGGCCTGACTCAGATTCTCGCGTTCCAGCATGCTGATACGCTGCCGCAAGGATTGTTCTGTCTGCCCAGTCCTGGCCCGGAACTCACGCAGGCGATTATTCAGTTCACGTTTCTGCTCGGCCAGAAATGCAAATTCCCTTTTGTAGGCCGCCGCCAATGTTTCCGCATCGGAAGGCGTAGCGGGGGCATTCACTTGCTTGGCGGCAGGCTTTGCGCCCGGCGCAAGCGCCTGGGTGGAACCCTGCTCAGACGGCTGCTCGATCTTGCTTTGCGCGAGGATCGATGCAGGCAGCCAGCAGAGCGTGAGATAACAGATCAATAGTTGCGTGGCGCGTATCATGTCAGGACTCGAAAGGATTAGGGAGTTCAAAATAGCCTTGGCGAATCTGCTTCTTCAGCGAATCGAATAAAGCATTGATGCGCTGCCGGGCTGCGGTATCGCTCAGTTCAACAAACTGCCAGCCGCCCGGCTTCCTTTGGGCCATGCCAACCTGGTTCTCGCTGGTCTGAAAATAGATAAACATGGCGCCGAGTTTGGCCACCTCCGCCAGGACATTTTTGCCATTTAGCGCGATGGTTTGGCTATACAGGCCATTCTCTCGGGTCAGGCGGATTTCGTCCTCGATAAACGCCCAAATCCGGTTGGCAGCCCGCTTCGGATCCAGATTCCCGCTCTCCAATTGAGTTTTTAAACTGTCCAGCTCTGCCAGGCGCTCATCGGTTTTGAAAGGCAGGCCATCGGCAACCACCACCCGCAGATTCTCCAGACTCGCCGCAACAACCGGCAACAGCACTTCTTCACTGCTGAGCTTGGCTGCTTTGGCCGCCTGCAATTTCTCGAGCGCTTGCGCCATTTTCTCGAGCGCGAGTTTCTGGCGGCGATTTTCGATGCTCAAGTCCGCCATTTGTGAACTCAATGCATCCATTCTGCTTTTATGGTCCTGCTTCTCTGTATCCAGCTGGGTTTGCAATTCCTCGACCTCGCCGCGCAGGCGGATCAGCGATTGCGCCAGATCATCGAACTTCTCCGCACTGGCAGGCGTTGCTGTCAGTAATCCAAGCAGTAATAAATAACTGCCGCGCGTCGCTTGATTGACTATCATTGACTGTCCTTGTCATTCATCCTGGTCTTCCCAGTGATTCATTGCGTTGAAGCGCCATTCTAAGCAGCCAATATTTCAGATGCATGACAGGTTTGCTGCAGAAATATGACAGAATGATTGAAGCTTGCATGACAGGCCGCTCCAGGTTCAGCCATTTGCTGCGACATGAGCGGTGAGGCACTGGCCACGATCGGTATCGTGATCGCGCTATAAAATGGTATCTTAGTCACGGCAGGCAGCCCGACGAAGCATGCGAGGGAGGATGGCTACGACCATGCCAGCCGCGCCCGTGGGCTGGTTGGTGAGGCAGGTGCGCCGTTTACTGTACAAACGATTGAACGGATTCAATCAATATTTTTATTTTTAGCGAGAAAATTATGATCAAATCAAATATTTTTTTACTTGGCTTTATATTACTGGGAGGATGCTTGCTATCCATGAACACACACGCTTACAAAGAACACATGGCTTCGCCCCACGCGAACGCCGATATCATGGCGCTGGAAAAAATCGATGTCGAGGTTGGAACCGGTGAGGAAGCGGTTGTAGGCAAAACCGTCAATGTCCACTATACCGGCTGGCTGTATGACGCTGCGGCTGAAGACAAGAGAGGCAAGAAATTTGACAGCTCGCATGACCGGGGCAATCATTTTTCATTCCTGCTGGGTTCCGGCCGCGTCATCAAGGGATGGGATCAGGGTGTGCAAGGGATGAAAGTCGGTGGCAAGCGCACCTTGATCATTCCGCCTGCCATGGCCTATGGCGCCCAGGGTGCTGGAGGAGTGATTCCGCCCAATGCGACCCTGGTATTCGATGTCGAGCTGATCAGCCTGCACTAGGAGACTAGGAGTGCTGTCCGAGAATAGCAATCGTAGCGAGGGCGAAGCTGGCTGAACGGGATTTTTAGATCATTTGAAGCGGTTAGTTGTTCTATTCAACGAAAAGGATCGTAAAATCCAGCCTGGCAGGTTCGTCCGCGGTAGATCAGTCTATTCTCGGACAGCCTCCTAGGCCAGGATGATCAGGCTCTGATATCGGCTAGCGGTATCCTTGCTTGAATATGCCTGTACCTTTTTCAGTTCGGTGCATAACGCCCGTTGAAATTGTCTAGAGGCATATATTTGAACAAGTAAGCGGCATGCTTCCGGGCGTGCCGCCTTCGCATTCTCACCTTCCCGCCATTTTTCATCACCTATCGTTTGATGCTGCCGCGCAGCAATAGCAATTTATGGTAACAAGCCATGCGTCTGCTGTGGATGGCGCCTGCCTGGACTGCCTCCAATACGGCGCAACCCGGCTCCGCAAGATGACGGCAGTTGCGAAATCGGCATTGCCCCAGGTAGGAGCGAAATTCAACAAATCCCCATGCCAGGGATTGTTCGTTCAACTGATGCAGGCCGAATTCCTGAAAGCCGGGTGAATCGATAATATAGCTGTCAGCATCCAGTCTGAACAAGCGAGCATGAGTTGTGGTATGCCGGCCACTGTCGAGCGCATCCGAAATTTCCGCGGTCATCTGCCGCGCCTCGGGTATCAGCGCATTCAGTAGGGTAGACTTGCCCATGCCGGACTGCCCGGCGAACAGACTGGTATGGCCTGATAAATACGGAATCAGCGGTTCGATTGTGATTCTGGCACTGATTTCAAGCAGGGGATAACCCAATGCCTGATACACCCCCAATGCTTGTCTGGCCGCCTGGCTCGGTTCAATCAAATCGGCCTTGTTCAGTAGAATGAGTGGCTGAATGTCCTGACTCTCGGCCGCCATCAGGCAGCGGTCGAGCAGCTCCAGGTCGAAGCTTGGAATAGCAGCGATGACGAACACCAGCTGTGTGACATTGGCTGCAATCAGCTTCTCGCGGAAAGCATCGCTGCGATAAAAAAGGCTGGTGCGCGGCAGAATGGTTTCGATGACCCCCTGATCGGCTGCCGTGTGGAGGAACTCGACCTGGTCCCCACATGCGACGCCTGTTTTCTTGCCACGCATCACGCATGAATAAACAACGCCAGCGGAAGTTTCAACATCGTAGCGGCGCCCATAGGCAGCCGTGATCTGACCAACCAGGCGATCTGGAGCATCGCCCTGCCGGCCGGCGCGCTGGGTGCTCAAATCTTGAACAACATATCCACTTTCGCCGCACAAATGAAATCGTTTTCCGACAACCCGTTGACGGCATGCGTCATGTATTCCACCTGGCACTGGTTATAACCAACAGTCATATCGGGATGATGGTCTTCACGATGTGAAATCCAGGCAACCGCATTCACGAACGCCATGGTTTGATAGTAATTCTTGAATGAAAACACCTTGCTGATTTTATGATCAGTCAACTGCCAGCCCGACAATTGCTGCAACAACTCTGCTGCCGCTTCTGCAGTCAATGGAGGCACGCCACCTTCGCAGGGCTTGCATTTCCGGTGGGTCAAATCGCAAATTTGTGTCATGTTGTGGCTCCGGTTGGTATCAGTTTCTTGAGCTGCGCGACCCGGATCGCAGCCGGCGGATGCGAATCATAAAAAGCCGAGTGCAATGGATCGGGCGTAAGCGTTGCGGCATTATCCTGATAAAGCTTGACCAGCGCCCGGATCAGGTCGGCGGCCGAGGCCTGCTGCGCTGCATATTCATCCGCCTCGAATTCGTGCTTGCGTGAATACAAGCTGGTCAGAGGATGCAGCAGAAAGGTAAAGACCGGCATCACCAGGAAAAACAGCAATAAAGCCATCGCGGTTGAGGGTATGGTTGCCACCTCGACGCCCAATCCGTGATAAAACCACGCCTGCTGCATCAGATAACCCAGCAACCACAAAAAAACCAGGCTGGCCACAAATGACAGGACGATGCGCTTGATGACATGACGCCGTTTGAAGTGTCCGAGTTCATGCGCCAGCACCGCCTCGATCTCCGCAGGTTCCAGTCGGCTCAGCAAGGTATCAAAAAAGACAATTCGCTTGGTTTTGCCAAAGCCGGTAAAATAGGCGTTGCCATGGCTGCTGCGGCGCGAACCGTCCATGACGAACAACCCGCTGGATTCAAAGCCGCATTTCTTGAGCAGCGTTTCTATCCGTACCTTGAGCGACGCGTTTTCCAAGGGAGAAAATTTGTTGAACAACGGTGCGATCCAGTTGGGATACACCGCCAACAGAAACAGATTGAAAACCACCCAGATCAGCCAGGTATAAAGCCACCAGCTTTCCCCCGCCTGCTCCATCAACCACAAGACACAGAACAACAAGGGCACACCCAATGACAGTCCGAGCGTATACTGTTTGAGCAAATCCGAGAAGAACATGCCGGGTGTCATTTTATTGAAGCCATATTGCTGTTCAATCACGAAAACACGGTAATAACTGAAAGGAATTTCTGCCAGACTCAGCAAAGCAATGGTGCTGAAAATGAGCGCCATGCCATGCCAAAGTGGATGAACGAGCCAGCCGGACCAGAAACTGGACAGCCATGTCAGCCCGCCACCCAGAGTGAGTGCCAGCAGCAGAACAGCGTGCAACAACACACTGGGATAGCCCAAACGGACCTTGGCGCAGGTATAGTCGGCCGCTTTCTGGTGCGCCGAGAGATCAATCTGGCTTGCGAAAGCGTCCGGTACCCGGTCCCGATGCGCCATGACATGGCGCATGTGCCTGGTCGCCAGCCACAACTGCGTCAAGGTAGTCAGTAACAAAGCGGCGATAAAAATATAAGTAAAGGTTTGCATAGGCTTGGAAGTCGATGATTTGAAAGAAGTGATCGGAAATTATTTTTTCATTAACACCGTATTCCATGGCATACAGTATCAAACCATGACGGGTATATAACAATATGACACAATCCAATTTTTAAAATTCATGTTTATTGATTATGGCACAAGATAGCAACAACCTCATCTGGATAGATATGGAAATGACCGGATTAAGTCCAGATACCGATCGCATCATCGAAGTCGCGCTGGTGATCACGGATGGCCAACTCAATGTACTGGCCGAAGCGCCGGTGCTGGTCGTCTCCCAGCCAGACAGCGTCCTGGACGGTATGGACAAATGGAATCAATCCACACATTCCAAATCTGGCCTGATTGACAAGGTCAAGGCATCCACTCTATCGGAAACCGAGGTGGAAGCGCAGATGCTGGCCTTCTTGCAAGAGTATGTGCCAGCCGGGGTCTCGCCCATGTGCGGCAATTCGATTTGCCAGGACCGGCGCTTCCTGGCGCGCTCGATGCCGCAATTGGAGGCTTATTTTCATTACCGCAATCTGGATGTCAGCACGCTCAAAGAGCTCGCAAAGCGCTGGAAGCCGGACATCATGGCCGGCTTCAACAAGCAGGGCAAACACGAAGCGTTGGCGGACATTTACGATTCCCTGGAAGAACTCAAATACTACCGCACGCATATGTTCGCGCTTTGAATGTGTACGCGCTTCATCAATCATAGGAGTCGCTTCAATGGCTAAACGAACAACCTTCATGCTCACCGTCAATCCAAAGATACCCGAACGGCTGTCCCGTCTGGAGGAATTGACCAACAATCTCTGGTACAGCTGGGATCGCGCTACCCGTGCATTGTTTTCGCGGCTGGATCCACGGCTATGGGAAATGGTTGGACACAACCCCAAGGCTTTTCTCCGACGGGTCGATGAATCGTTGCTGCTGGCTGCCTCGGAAGATCCGGCCTTTCTCAGCTTTTACAACAGCATTTTGTCCGCTTATGATTCCTATCATTCGGCAACCATTCACTGCAGCACAGTTGAAGGTATCGAGGCACATGATCAGGTCGCTTATTTTTGCTTCGAATTTGGCTTCCATGAAAGCCTGCCAGTCTATTCCGGCGGCCTCGGTATTCTGGCTGGCGATCATTGCAAGGCAGCGAGCGATATATGCCTGCCATTCGTGGCAGTCGGCCTGCTCTACCGGCAAGGTTATTTCACCCAGAAGATCGATGGTCAGGGTAACCAGCTTGCTGCCTATTGCGATTCAGATTTCGAGGATCTGCCGGTAACACCCGTATCGCGCGCGGACGGCTCGGATGTGCGAGTGCAAGTCAAGTTTCCTGGCCGGATAGTAATGGCCAAAATATGGCAAGCACAAATCGGGCGTGTCATTCTCTATCTTCTCGATACGGATCTGCCGGAAAATTCCCAGCATGATCGCCTGATCACCCATCAGTTATATGGGGGCGATAAAACCATGCGCATCGAACAGGAAATTATTCTCGGGATCGGTGGCGTCGCCGCCTTGAAGGCGCTCGGGATCACACCCACCATCTGGCATAGCAACGAAGGCCATGCCGCTTTCATGATGCTGGCACGTGCCCGCGAGCTCGTGCAGCAAGGGCTGGATTTCGCCAGTGCCATGGAAGCTGTCGCAGTCAACACGGTATTCACTACCCATACTGCGGTACCGGCAGGCCATGATCATTTTCCGGAAGCGATGATGCATCATTACTTCGAAAGCTTCTATCAGGAATTGAAGATTTCCAGGGAAACATTCATGGCACTCGGTCATACCAACGATGACCACGATTTCAACATGACAGCGCTGGCCATCCGCCTGTCACGCATGCACAATGGCGTCAGCAAAATCCATGGCAGTGTGTCAGCCAGAATTTGCCGTGACCTCTGGCCAGAGATCGAGGCGGAAGAAAATCCGGTCGACCATATCACCAATGGTGTCCATATCCCAACTTTTCTCGCACAGGAGTGGACGGATCTGTTCGATCGTCACATGGGCCCGGAATGGCGCAACAAGCTATGCGAACCCGAATTCTGGTCACGTATCGATACCATTCCCGATCATATTTTCTGGAGTGTGCGCCAAACCTTGAAGTCGCAAATGTTTTACGGGATCCGTGCGCGCCTGACCGAACAGAATATCCGCAATCACGGTTCCGATGCCCATCTCGAACGCTTGCTGAAACTCGCTGATCCCATCAATCCCAATGTATTGACACTCGGCTTTGCGCGCCGATTCGCCACCTACAAGCGTGCCACCTTGCTGTTCGAAAATCTCGATTGGTTACGCAGTATCCTGCTTGATCAGGAGCGGCCGGTACTGCTGATTTTTGCTGGCAAAGCGCATCCAGCCGATCATCCCGGTCAGGATATGATCCGGCGCGTCAATCAGGTCGCCGCCATGCCGGAATTCGAGGGGCGTATCCTGATGGTGGAAGGTTATGATCTACGCCTGGCGCGACGACTGGTCGCAGGTGTCGATGTGTGGCTCAACAATCCGATCTATCCACTGGAAGCCAGCGGCACATCAGGCATGAAAGCCGGTATTAATGGCACGCTTAACTTGAGCATCCTGGATGGCTGGTGGGGCGAAGGCTTCAATGAAAAGAATGGCTGGGGAGTCAAGCCGGTATCGGAACAGCTGGAACCCCCATTGCGGGATGCCGAAGAAAGCCGCTCTTTCTATGAGATCCTGCAGGATCAAGTCATCCCACTCTTTTATGACCATGGCAAATCCGGTTTTTCTGCCGAATGGGTGAAAATGGCCAAACATTCGATGGCCACCCTGCTCCCACGCTATGGCGCCCGGCGCATGGTCGAAGAATACATTCAGAAATTCTACATTCCCGCCAGTCAACAGGGCGTGCGCTACACCCAAGACAATTTCGCGGTTGCCCAGAATATCGCTGCCTGGAAAGCCAAGGTGCGTGCGGCATGGGGCGGCGGCTGGATACGCCCTGCAGGCGAATCGCCTTTGGCGAGCCTTTACACTTCAAGCTTGCCGTCAAGCTGAACGGTTTGCAGCCGGACGATGTCGTGGTGGAACTGCTGCTCTCGCGGCAATATAAAAGAACCCGGCTTGATCAATTCAAGCATTTCCAGTTTGAATGCACCGGCACCCTGGACTCACAAGCCCACCAATTTGAACTGCGCCACGTGCCGGAGCTCTGTGGCAGGCAGGAATATTATTTGCGCATTTATCCTCATCATCCGCTGCTGACCCATCCTCTGGAAATGGGCAAAATGATATGGCTATAAATCATAGCGGCTGGTTGAGGGCGCCCAGAAGCCTTCTGTTTTAACCGCCTTTATGGCCGTGAAAACAGAAGGTTGTCGATCAGGCGTGTCTGTCCCAGCCAAGCCGCGCCCAGGATCGCGTATTGCCGGTCGTCGATGGTTGCGCGGGACAGGGTCTGCTGATGACAGACTGCAACGTAATCCACTTTCCAGCCGCGTTCATGCAATCTTTGGGCAGCCCATTGCTCCAGCCGGGCGAAATTGTTTTCACCCGCCTCAACCCGCTGCTTGACTTGTTGCAAGACCCAAGCCAGCTGGCTGGCCTCCTGACGTTGCTTCGGTTCGAGATAACTATTACGGGAACTGAGTGCAAGACCATCGTCCGCCCGCACGGTTTCTCCCGCTAGAATTTCTATCGGCAAATTGAATTGTTCGACCATGCCACGAATGATTTGCAGCTGTTGAAAATCCTTTTGACCAAAAACAGCGATTTGCGGTTGAACGATATTGAATAACTTGAGTACCACTGTCGCCACACCCCTGAAAAAACCGGGCCGGCAGGCGCCTTCCAGTGTATCGGCCATGACCGGAAGCGATACCTGGAATGTCTGGGAAACCGGGTAGAGTGTTTTTTCGTCCGGTAGAAATACAATGTCGGCACCGCTCTCCTTCAGCAAACGGCAATCATTCTCCTGGGTACGGGGATAGCGATCGAAATCCTCATGTGGTGCGAATTGCAAGCGATTGACAAAGATGCTGACGACCGTACAGGCAGCGTGTTGGCGCGCAATTTGAACCAGTGATAAATGGCCCGCGTGCAAGTTCCCCATGGTCGGCACGAAGGCAATCGAGGATTCTCGTTGCAGGCGTACCCGCAACGACATGATGTCAGTGATAATTTCCATAGCTGCTGGCTTGTCCCAGAACCGTCAGAAGCGATGCTCAGAAGCAGGGAATTGGCCGGATTTGACTGCACTGACATAGTTTCTGACTGCAGTTTGCACGCTCTCTGCACCCAGCATGAAATTTTTGACGAAACGCGGTGAAGTACCTGGATAAATTCCCAACATATCGTGCAACACCAGTACTTGTCCGGCACAGGCCGCGCCTGCGCCAATGCCGATGGTTGGAATGGCAAGCTGCTGTGTGATCTGCTCGGCCAGCACGGCGGGGATCAACTCCATCACCAGCATGGCTGCGCCTGCTTGCTGCAACAGCGCGGCATCTTCCAGCAATCGTTCCGCCTCAATCTCCGAGCGCCCCTGCAGCCTGTAGCCGCCCAATTGATGCACGGACTGCGGCATCAGGCCGATATGCGCACAAACCGGAATACCGCGACAAGTCAGAAAATCGACGGTATCGACCATATGCCGGCCACCTTCAATCTTGACCATTTGCGCACCCGCTGCCATCAGCCGGGCAGCATTCCGGAACGTTTCCTGGGGAGAAATCTGTGAGGTACCGAACGGCATATCCGCCATGATGAACGCCCTGCTTGTTCCGCGCGCCACGCAACGGGTATGGTAAGCCATTTCATCCAGTGTGACGGACAAGGTATCGGTGTGGCCCTGCACGACGTTGCCAAGTGAATCGCCCACCAACAGGATATCGACTCCGGCATTTTCCAGCAGCGTCGCAAAAGTCGCGTCATAGCAGGTCAAGGCAGCTATTTTCTGGCTGCTCCGATATAGCTTGTACAAGGTTTCTCGGGTGAGACGCACCGCAGGAGATCGCTCCATCGACTGGCTATCCTCCGACATTGAAATATTCGCGCGCACTGCGCATCCGTTCAATACGCCCCAGCAGCATGTCGAGGTCGGCGGCACTGTGAGCAAAATTGAGATGCTCACTGTTCACGATCATGACCGGTGCCTGATCATAGGCGTGAAAGAACCGCATATAACACTCCGACAAGCGCAGCAGATAGTTTTCCGACAGGGATTGCTCCAGTACACTCCCCCGCTGCCGGATACGCCTGATCAGAATTTCAGGCGCTGCCTGCAGATAAATCACCAGATCTGGCGAGGCGGCATGCGGTTGCACATGCGCCCGCAGCTGTTTGTAAAGTTCATGTTCCGCTTCACTGAGCGTAACCTCGGCAAACAATTGATCTTTCTCGAACAGAAAATCGCTGACAACCGGCTGGGTGGACATCTCCTCGCGCATGGCCTGCAGCTGCTGCATTCGCTGAAAGAGAAAAAACAGCTGGGTGGACAGTGCATGGCGCGGCATGTCCGCATAGAATTTTTCCAGAAACGGGTTGGCTTCCGGTTGCTCCAGGACCAAGGCACCCTTCAGGCGGTCCGCCAGATTGCGGGCCAGGCTGGTTTTTCCTGCACCAATCGGCCCTTCGATTGCAATATATCGATATCGCTGCAAACTCATGATGATGCAATACGCTCCAATGATTGGTCGTTGCATGCGCTCAAGCACTCAGCCGCGCTGCCTCGCCCCGGAATCATGCATGTACTGGTAATTTCCAATAAGGGTTGCAGCACGAAGGCCCGTTCGTGCATGCGCGGATGCGGCAAAACCAACCTTTCGTCCTGGAACTGCAATCCATCATACAACAGAATATCCAGGTCGAGTATCCGCGGTGCATTCGGGTAGGTCCGAATCCGGCCGCAGGCCCGCTCGATTTCCAGCAGTGCCTCCAGCAAGTGGTGTGGCGTCAATTTCGTTTCCATTTGCACTACCGCATTGATGAAGTCGGGCTGGTCCGTTTTACCCAGTGGGGCGCTGCGGTAAAATGAGGAACGCTTGACCAGATGTGAATGTTCAAGTTCGGCCAGCAGCAGCATTGCTCGCCTGACTTGAAACAGGGGATTGTCCAGATTGCTTCCCAATGCGATATAGGCTTGCCTGGTCGGCGCTGATTGCGTTTGAGCGGATTCTGCGGGCATGATTGATACAATTATTGAACAGTTTCGGCTTTTTCATGATCGGCCGGCTTGCGGCGGCTGCGCCGTCTTCTGCGCCGTTTGGGCGAAACTTCCTGATGCAGCATGCTCTCCCGGATGGTGTGATCCGCGTTCTTGAATGTCTGCCACCACTGCGCCAGTTCTGAATCGATTTCACCGCTCTTGCAACGCAACAACATGAAATCATAGGCTGCCCGGAAATTTGGATGCTCCAGCAAACGGAATGGCTTGCGTCCTGCACGGGACTCGAATCTTGGCTGCATGGACCAGATATCGAAGATTACCCCATCAAACCTGCGCGGGATGGCCAGTCGGCCGCGTTGCGTTGCCAATACGTTTCCCATCACTCTATAGAGCGCCGGAATCGGCCTCTCCCCGGTTTTGAGCTGCACATTCCAGGCCGCCAGGACTTCGTGCCACAACAGCGCCGCGAAGAGAAAGCCGGGTGAAACCGGCTTACCCTGCTGCACACGCTCATCGGTATTTCTGAGCGCCAAGGTGATGAAACGTTCGCCGAGGGGTTGCTCCAAGATCACATCCAGCATCGGCAGCAATCCATGGTGCAGACCCCGGGTACGCAGATCCACCACTGCAGCCAGCGCATGGCCGGAGAACAATAGCTTCAACATTTCATCGTATAAACGGGCCGGCGGCACATTCTGCAGTAAAGGCGCCAAATCCCCGATCGGGGCGGCCGTCCTGTCTTCGATCTGGATGCCGAGCTTGGCCGCCAAACGAACCGCCCGCAACATCCGGACGGGATCTTCCCGGTAACGCTGTTCGGGCTCGCCTATCATGCACAACCGCTTGGACAGTACATCCTCAAAGCCGTCCAGGTAGTCAAGGATTTCTTCGGTCGCAGGGTCGTAAAACAAGGCATTGATGGTGAAATCGCGCCGCCTGACATCTTCTTCCTGACTGCCGAATATGTTGTCATGCAGCAGGCGCCCATTAGCGTCCGCATAACCCTGCCCGGTATCTGGCCGGGAAGCGTCTCCAAGCATACCGCCGCGAAAAGTGGAAACCTCCACGATCTCACCATGACTGATCACATGCACCAAACGAAAGCGCCGCCCTATGATGCGCGAACGCCTGAAAACAGCACGCACCTCCTCGGGCGTCGCATTGGTTGCAACATCGTAATCCTTGGGTTTGAGCCCCAGCAGCAAATCACGAACGGCGCCGCCCACGACATAAGCAGAATAGCCCGCCTGCTGTAAGGTCAAGGCAACTTTCAATGAGCTCGAACTGATGCGGCTACGCGTAATGCCATGCTCTTCGCATGAAATTGTGCGGCACCCTTTTTCGGTCACAGGAGTAGTGGCATTTGAAGAAAAAATACGGCGCAGAAATTTACGGATCATGCCTGAATATCAAACCAATAAGCGATAGATTATACACTCGGTAACGAATCAGATTTTCAGGAAAGGATTGAAAAAAACCGATTGTGGCAATGAGTAGCTGCAATTGTGATGGCAAACGCTGTTTTTGGCATCAATTGACTAAATCCGGCTTCCTTCACGACTGTAGCCCGATAGCCCTTGTAGCACCCGAACAAAATAGTAGCATACCCAGTTCAAGCCCCGCCTGAGCCAGGAGTACCTGTTCCAGAAATGCTGCAAGATCGGAGAGGATGTGGCTAAAGCCTGCTGGAGGCTGTTGCGCAGTTCTGTGGCAAATATTCGGTCACTGATGATGACGTTGGCTTCGCGTGCCAGCAGCAAGCTGAAAGGGTCGATATTGGAAGAGCCAACAGTGGACCATATGTGATCGACCACTGCTACCTTGGCGTGTAAATATCCCTGCTGATACTCGTAAATACTGATACCAGCATCCAGCAGACTGCCATATAAAGCGCGCGTGGCATAGTACTGCAAGCGGTATTCGATTTTTCCCTGCAAAAGCAGTATGACCGAAACACCCCGCCGAGCGGCTTTGATCAAGGCATGCCGGAAATTGAGGCCGGGCAGGAAATAGGCATTTGCAATGATGATTTCCTGGCGGGCGGAAGCAATTGCTTTGAGATAACAGCGCTCAATACTGCGCCGATTCCGCAGATTGTCCCGAATCACGAAAGCCGCCCGCTGCTTGCCTGTCGGTAATGCATCTTGGTCGATGCAAAGATCATCGGCCCAACGTTTTTTGAAGTGCGCCCATGCAACCAGCATCCATAAATGCCTTGCTGCCGCATGAATTTTCCTTAGCAACGGCCCCTTGATTTCAACTGCATAATCAAAGCGCGGCCACAGTGCATCGGGCTCATGATAGTCGTCGATGATGTTGATGCCGCCCACAAACGCGATCCGTGCATCCATAACCGCCAGTTTGCGATGCATGCGACGCAGGCGGTAGCGCTTCAGTTGGAAAGAAAAAAATTCCTGCCGGTAAATCAGCACCTGAACGCCAACTGCCAGCAGTTCCTGAATCATCGCACTGGGTAAATTGAAGGAGCCGAATCCATCGATCAATAATCGGACAGCCACCCCTCGCTGGGCTGCCCGCTTCAAGGCAGCGGCGATGAGGATGCCAGTCGCGTCATATTCAAAAATATAGGTTTCAAGGTATATCTCCAGCTGGGCTGCATCGATAGCAGTTTCCAGCGCTGGAAAATATTCCTCTCCATTATGGAGTAATGTAATTTGGTTACCCTCGATAAAATCGGGCACTCTCATAGACGAATCAGATTGGCTGCCAGCGCGGCATGATCGGAAATTTTCGACCAGGCACGGTTGTGCAGGATGCGCGCATGCTTGATTTGAAAGCCACGCACATAGATCCTGTCGAGGCGCAGCATGGGCAGTATGGAAGGATAGCTGCGGGCAGTCTTACCATGCGCATGCTGAAATACTTCAGTCAGTTTCAAATGGTCGACCAGAACCCGATTGGCCAAACCGCGCCAATCATTGAAATCCCCCGCAACAACCAAGGGTGCCTCGGGCGGCACCAGCTCCTGAATCCGTTTTTCCATAGCCTGAAGTTGTACACTCCGCCCGCGCTTGAATAACCCCAAATGGACGCACAGGCAGTGCAGCGTTTCATCCCAGCCCGGAATTTCAATCTCGCAGTGCAAGAGGCCGCGGCTTTCAAAACGGTGGGCCGAAATATCTTCATTCTCCCAGCTCAAGATTGGAAAACGGCTGAGAATGGCATTTCCGTGATGACCGTAGTCATGCACGGCATTTTTTCCATAAGCGAAATCCTGCCATACTGTATCGGCCAGAAACTCATATTGGGAAGTTTCTGGCCAATTCTGGAAGCGGGAGGCATGCCGCACATGCTCACCGACCACTTCCTGCAAAAACACGAGATCGACATCGAGATCACGCAAACGGTCGCGTAACTCGTGCAGCATCATACGGCGGTTGAAATAGGACAACCCCTTGTGGATATTGTAAGTGGCAATGTGCAATGACTTGTCTGGCATAAATCAACTATCCAATCGCTGGACATTACCAGCCGTTATAAAACACTTGGCTGCACTTCTTTTCTATTTTGAGACAGCCAGCATTTTTTCAAGGGCCAATCTTGCCAGCTTGGCCTCCCGCTCCGGTACCTTGATTTGATTGACCACCCGACCATCGACAAGATTCTCGAGTGACCAGGCCAGATGCTGCGGATCAATCCGCGCCATGGTTGAACACATACACACCATCGGTGACATGAACTGAATCATTTTTCCTTGCGACTTGAATTCCTCCGCGATGCGCCCAACCAAGTTCAATTCGGTTCCGACCAACCAACGCGTGCCAGGCTCAGCTTCCCGTATGGTATTGATGATATATTCGGTCGAGCCGACAAAGTCGGAAGCCTTGCAAACTTCAAAACTGCATTCCGGATGGGAAATCACCAACCCATCGGGATGTTGATTACGAAAACGCAAAATATGCTGTGGCTGAAACATTTGATGGACCGAGCAATGCCCCTTCCATAACAATATCTTGGCCTTGTCGATTTGTTCGGGAGTCAACCCCCCCATCGGTTCATCGAAATCCCAAACCGGCATCTCTTCCAAGGACAGGCCCATTTGATGACCGCTCCAGCGTCCCAAGTGCTGATCGGGGAAAAACAATACTTTTTCTCGCTGGGCAAACGACCATTGCAGAATTTTGGTAGCATTGCTGGAGGTGCACACTATACCGCCATGTTCTCCGCAAAAAGCTTTCAAGTCGGCGCTGGAATTGATATAGGTCACCGGTGTGATCAATGCATCCGGATCGATTACTTCAGCCAATTCACGCCAGGCTCGCTCCACTTTGGCGAGATTGGCCATATCCGCCATGGAACAGCCGGCAGACAGATCAGGCAATATAACGACCTGCTCGGAACTGGAAAGGATATCTGCCACCTCGGCCATGAAATGCACGCCGCAAAAGACCAAATAATCCGCATCCGTTTGAGCGGCCAGATAGGAGAGCTTGAGCGAATCACCCGTCAGATCCGCATGTTGGTAGACATCTGCACGTTGATAATGGTGCGCCAGTATCACGGTGCGTTTGCCGAGCTTCTGCTTGGCTGCGACAATTCGTTGTGCGCAAACCTCATCTTGCAACAATTCGTATTTTTCAAAATCGATGGCATTCATTTGCATGCTTAATCCAAATTCATTTACCGGGAAACGCGACCATAACCATAATGAGAGGCTTATTCAAGCATAAAGTGCAATTCAACAGATTAAATTACCCAGCCCGGCTATTTGCCAAGCGCTGGCGATTCAGCTATTTTTGCCTATCAATCAAGAAACAGCGCGGGAAAAACCCTTGATGTTACCCACCATAAAGTAAAATTGGTTCTGTTATAATATTGAAAAATCAAGCATAACAGTGCTTTGTATGCTGTCCGTTTCGTTCTGAAACCCATACGGGTAAAACCATTGCAAAGTAAACGTAACGCAAAATGATTCGTCCATTGGTCTCACGACTGGCTCCCTGGCTTGTCGTGCTCGTGGTGCTGACCTACTGGCTGGACAAGATGCAGCAGCCCGGCGTTCAGCAAAATGGCGAGTTGCAGCAGGGCGTGGATTACATCATCGAAAATCTGGATGGGATTCAGGTTGATTATACGTTGGCGGCACATCGTCTATTTACTGCTCACACACTGACGCATTACCCGCAAGGGGATATTACTCACTTGGAGCAGGTGAATTTTACCAGCATCGAACCCGATCAACCCATGATCAGAGTTAGCGCCGACCATGCGGAACTGACCGAAGGTGGCAAAGATATTTATCTCAGCGGGAACGTCTCGGTGATCAGGGGAGAAGACGCGGATCGAGATAAAGTCACCATGCTGACTACTTTTTTACACCTTATTCCGGACGGGAGTACTGCCAAAACCGATCAGTCCGTCGTTGTGACCAGAATGAATAGCACGATCAACGCTGTGGGAATGGTATTGAACAATCAAACCGGGGACATTCAGCTCTTGTCACGGGTCAGCGCTAGAGATGAACGTACTCGACGCTAACGTCGCACGACGGCAAGATCCTGGAGTACAGTTCAATCAGTCGCTGCGATGATTGTTAAATTGAAATACCTGACATTTATCGGATTTCTCTCACTGGAACAGCGCGCCATGCAACTTATTTTTATCTCGCTTGCTTTTGTTATGATGGCTCTTTCAACCGCTGTCATGGGCGAGCGTGCGGATCGTGATCAACCGATTCATTTGGAAGCGGATCACGCCACCGTTGAGGACTACAAACGCAAAGGCGACTTCCGGACCAGTATTTTTACCGGCAACGTTGTGCTGACGCAAGGCACGCTGGTGATCCGCGCGGACAAAGTCATCATGAAGGAGGATCCAATTGGCTATCGCTATGCCACAGCCTATGGTGATTTGGTCAGTTTCCGGCAGAAACGCGATGGTGTGGATGAATATATTGAAGCCTGGAGCAAGCGCGTTGAATACGACGATAAAACCGACAAAATAGAATTATTCGGCAAGGCCCGCCTGAAGCGGGGGGGCGATGAAGTGGAAGGCGATTACATCTCGTATGATATCGCACGGGATTTTTTCCAGGTAAAAGGAAAACTGCAGCCCAATAACGAGGTTGATTCAGATCGCAGAGTACGTGCGGTCATTCAACCCAGAACCAAACAGGCTGACGAGGAATCACAAAATTGACGCAATTCCAGGCACATTGAAGTCAAACTGGGTGATGCATGAATGAACTGAGAGCCGAAAATCTGCAAAAAAGCTACAAATCGCGCAAGGTGGTGATCGATGTATCGTTCTCCGTCCGGAGCGGAGAAGTGGTCGGCCTACTCGGCCCCAATGGGGCCGGTAAAACTACTTGTTTTTACATGGTGGTTGGATTGGTGCCGGTCAACGGCGGCGAAATATTCCTAAACGAGCATAATCTGAGCCTATTGCCGATCCATAAGCGCGCACACTTGGGTTTGAGTTATCTCCCCCAGGAAGCTTCTGTTTTCCGCCGGCTTTCCGTCGAAGACAATATTCTGGCAGTTCTGGAGTTACAACGCCTGACAAAAGAAGATATCCAACAGCGACTGGATGATTTGTTGCATGATCTGCATATCAGTCATTTACGAGAAAGCACGGGCATCAGTTTATCGGGCGGGGAGCGGCGGCGCGTGGAAATAGCCCGGGCGCTGGCTTCCCAGCCGAGATTTATTCTGCTTGATGAACCTTTTGCAGGGGTGGATCCTATCGCTGTCATCGATATTCAGCGGGTCATTCGCTTCCTCAAGACGCGCGGCATCGGTGTCTTGATCACCGACCATAATGTACGGGAAACACTGGGAATTTGCGATCGTGCCTATATCATCAGCAACGGGACAGTACTTTCCAGCGGCGAACCCAATGCACTCATCGCCGACGAGCGTGTCCGGGAAGTCTATTTAGGAGAAAATTTCCGGCTTTGACAAGTGGAAATACTTTCACACTCAGGAGCTTGACTGTTTTTCATGAATACGAAGCCTTCTCTTCAGCTCAAACTGTCTACTGGTCTCACGCTGACCCCGCAATTGCAGCAGTCGATTCGATTGTTGCAGTTGTCAACGCTTGAGCTCAGCCAGGAAATCGCTCAGATCGTGCAGGAAAACCCGCTGTTGGAATTCGATGACGGAAACGATCGTGACGAGTTCGAAACCGGCGATTTTTTGGATAGTTTCACTTCGATGCTTTCCTCCGATTCCGCCGCATCGCCCGACACGCCCGCCATGAGTGAGAATACCGACACCTTGATCGATCAGCTTGATGAACAGATGTATGGCAGTCAGGAACCCCGTTTCGATATGGCTGACGATGAAGAAGGTGACTCGGATTTTTCACAACTGGCAGCAAAACCCACCAGTCTGCGTGAACACCTTTTGCAGCAAATCAGTTTAAGTCAGCTGTCTGAACGAAAGAAGAAAATTGCCGGTTTATTGATCGATAGCCTGGATGAAGAGGGTTATCTGACCCAGGATCTGGATGAGCTGACCCATATGCTTGAGGCTGAACTGGGAATCGGTGTTGAGGATTGGCAGGCGGCACTTGAATATGTCCAGCAACTCGATCCACCGGGAGTGGGCGCGCGCAACCTCAAAGAATGCCTGACGCTGCAGCTGCATGCACTGCCCGAAAATACGCCTTTCCGCGAGGAGGCACTCGAACTGGTCAGTGAGCACCTTGAAAGCCTCGCGGCCAAGAATTTCCGCCAGCTGAAAAAAGTTTTGGACTGTGACGAGAACTGCCTGCAATCGATCCAGCAGCTGATTACACGGTTGAATCCCAGGCCAGGCGCCAGTTTCAATACAAGCACGGCGCGCTATATCACGCCCGATGTGATTGTAGCCAAGCTCCACAACAACTGGACCGTGCGGCTCAATCCGGATTCGATCCCGCGCATCCATATCAACCATTTATATGCGCGCATCCTGAAACATCACCGGGATGAAACGACTCAGCCCTTGATGGGCCAGCTGAAAGAGGCACGTTGGCTGATCAGAAACGTCCATCAACGGCTTGAGACCATACTCCGAGTCAGCCAGGCAATCGTCAACCGGCAGCAAGCCTTCCTGGACCATGGTGAAATAGCCATCCGGCCGCTGGTCATGCGCGAAATCGCAGAAACTTTGGGTTTACATGAATCAACCATTTCCCGTGTCACGAATCAGAAATTCATGCGAACCCCTCATGGTATCTTCGAACTCAAGTACTTTTTTGGCAGCCATGTCAGCACAGAATCCGGCGAGACCTGTTCGGCCATCGCCATACGTGGTTTGATTAAACAATTGATACAGAACGAAGATCAGAGAAAACCGCTCAATGATGGCCAGATCTCGCGGATACTCGCCCAGCAGGGCATCGTGGTCGCCCGCCGCACGGTTGCAAAATATCGGGAGTTCATGCATATTCCCCCGACCAATTTACGCAAGGCACTCTAGGAGGCTGTCCGAGAATAGCGATCGTAGCGAGGGCGAAGCTGACTGAGCGGGATTTTTCGATCATTTGAGGCGAATAGTAGTTCTATTCAACGAAAAGGATCGGAAAATCCGGCCAGCCAGGCTCGTCCGCAGTAGATCAGTCTGTTCTCGGACAGCCTCCTAGGTTATCTTAAAACCGATCCTCTAAAATAAGGAGAAAGAATGAATTTAAATCTCACAGGCAATCATGTCGACATTACTCCGGCAATGCGCGAATATGTGCTTTCCAAAATTGACAAAATTACGCGCCATTTTGACCATGTCATCGATATCAGCGTTATTCTATCCGTAGAGAAACTCAATCAAAAGGCTGAGGCGACAATACATGTCAAGGGTAAGGATATTTTCGTCGAGGCCGACGGTCCCGACATGTATGCCTCGATCGATAGCCTGGTGGATAAACTCGATCGCCAGATTCTTAAATACAAGGAAAAAAATATCGATCGCCGCAACCATCATGGTGGACTAAAAGACCAGGAAATCAAGGAACCTGAATAATACTCGCTGTTCCTGTCAGGATCTGTCAACCCATACTCGAGCGATTTAAACCCATGATCGAACGCTAAAACCCGAGGCGGGTTGCAGATGATGTCATCAAGTTCCGAACAGGAACTCCCTGAATGAATCAGAATCCATCTACTTAGCAATGGAAAAGATGCAGCGAATCCTGCCTTCATCTACAGTGATACGCCTTTGAATTTCCTTAAGTGACCTGAATATTTATGAATCTCATTTCCCAATTATTGCCGGAATCCAACGTCATCGTTGATCTGGATGTAGCCAGTAAAAAACGCGTGTTTGAACAAGCCGGCTTATTGTTTGAAAACACCTTACATGTAGCACGCAGCCAGGTTTTCGACAGCTTGTTCGCGCGTGAAAAACTCGGATCGACCGGACTTGGGCAAGGTGTCGCCATTCCTCATGGCAGAATTAAGGGACTACGCGAAGCAGCCGTAGCACTGGTCAGAATGAAGGAAGCCATCCCGTTTGATGCGCCAGACGGCCTGCCGGTCAATATCGCCTGCATCCTGCTGGTACCTGAGAAGGCAACGGATCAGCACCTGCTCATCCTGAGCGAACTGGCGCAAATGTTCAGCAATAAAAACTTTCGCGAAAGATTACTGCATAGCAGGGATGCTAAAGAGATTCATCAGCTCATCTCTGACTGGGCGCCCGAACATGTCTCAAGTTAACGTTGCCCAACTGTTCGAGGATAATGAGGAGAAACTCGGTCTGCAGTGGCATACACCCCCTGGTGCCGTCCATAAAATCATCGATGACCATCTCATCGCCGCATCTCCCCAGGGCTTGATCGGCCATTTCAACTTGATTCATCCCAACTGGGTACAAGTGCTCAGTCGTGCTTCAATCAATGATCTCAATCAGCTTGATTCCCCTTCCCTCGAAAAAGCACTGCAACGCTTGGTGAACAGCGATCTGAGTTGCCTGATCGTGGCCGATGATGCGCCTGTGCCGGACAGGGTCGCAACGTTCGCACACCACACCCGCACACCGCTGATTCATTCCAGCAGTAAAAGCACGGAAGTTATCTGGATCCTGCATTCCTATCTTGCAAGAGTTCTGGCACCGGTTATCAGCCGGCATGGGGTATTTCTGGATGTACTCGGGATGGGTGTCATGATCACTGGAGAGAGCGGAGTCGGCAAAAGCGAGTTAGCTTTGGAACTGATCAGTCGCGGACATGGGCTGGTCGCGGATGATGTCGTTGAATTGCACCGGATCGGTCCGGAAACGCTCGAAGGCTATTGCCCGCCACTGCTTCGAGATTATATTGAAGTACGCGGCCTGGGAATGTTGAATATCCGGACCATTTTCGGTGAAACCGCAGTTCGCCGCCGCAAGAACATGAAACTGATCGTGCACCTGGAAAAAACAGCTGGCGATCTTGTCAACACCTTTGAGCGCCTGCCTTTGAGCAACCTCGATGAGGAAATCCTAAATGTCCGCATCCGCAAGGTCACCATTCCGGTAGCAGCCGGCCGCAATCTGGCGGTACTGGTCGAGGCCGCTGTCCGCAACTATATTTTGCAGCTGCGAGGAATCGACAGCACTCAGGAATTCGTGCGCCGGCATGAACTGGAAATGGCCGGAAATGTGGCCGAACATTTTGATGACCCCAAAGATTAAGGGCTATAACCTTTACAACTGGCAGCTTGTTCCAGTATGGACCGTCCTTCCACCCACTGAGCCATGAGCCATCCAGAAAAAATTATCACCGTCGCCTTAACGGGCGCATCCGGCATGCCCTATGGCATCCGCTTACTGGAAATTTTGCTGCAACTGCGGCACAGGATCTATTTGCTATATTCACAGGCCGCCCAAATCGTCGCGCAACAAGAAATGGGGCTGACACTGTCCTCCCGCCCGAAAGAAGCCGAAGCATTTTTGACCGGATATTTCAAGGCTGAACCAGGACTGCTCAAGGTATTTGGCCGGGAAGAATGGTTTGCGCCGGTTGCATCCGGCTCCAATCCAGCCGATGCGATGGTGATCTGTCCCTGTACCATGGGCACTTTGTCGGCAGTGGCAACCGGCCAAAGCCAAAAGCTGATCGAACGCGCTGCCGACGTGATGCTAAAAGAACAGCGCAAGCTGGTTATAGTACCCCGCGAAATGCCCTTTTCCATCATTCATCTGGAAAACATGTTGAAACTGGCGCAGTGCGGTGCAGTCATTCTCCCTCCCAATCCCGGGTTTTATTATCATCCCCAGACCATTCAGGATATCGTCGATTTCGTTGTCGCGCGCATACTCGATCATCTTGGCGTTGTACATCACTTGATGCCGCGCTGGGGTGACCCTGAATAGCGGCATTTGTCTTTACCGGTTTGCATCCCCTGCTGGTTGTGGAGAGCATGGTTTACCTTGCGGCATTTCTGAGCGCACAATCCGTTATCGATAGCGGCTGCAGGCCATGGTCGGCACGGTAAAAAATAGACTGCTCGGTTACAACATAATCCATTGCAATATCGTATTGTTGCGGATGTATGGTCGGTAACCTGAGAATCTCAAACGCCACTCCAATACTCAGTGGGCGTGGATTCATGGCGGCCAGCGTGCGATCGAAATAACCACTGCCATAGCCGAGCCGATAGCCCTGTCCGTCAAATCCAAGAATCGGAATAATCACGGCATTTATTGCTATTTCATCGGTATTGTCGGGCACTGGTATACCATACGCATCCTTTTTCATGGGTGCCCCGGGCCACCATTCGATGAACCTGAGCGGTTGACATTTTGCAACGACTTCCGGCAGGGCGAGCTGGGCGCCTTGAATTCTAAAAAAGTACATGGCGGGCAAAGGGTCATATTCACCTTTATGCGGCCAATAAAAACCTATTCGCTGGCGAGCCAGCATCGGGAAACCTTGTGTGAGCGCATTCGTGATGGATGCACTCCAGCGGCTGCGTTGTGCCTCCGTTATCTGCCGGCGCAATTGGCGCAAGCGTATACGCTGCTGCTGCTTCCAATCCTGATGCGCGCTACTGTGAGACATGATTGCAAGATTGAAATACTGTTTCGGTGATGGACAATAGTTTTTTGACAGGCACAGGGATAGCGAGCTCCCTTGCCTCTTCAATCGTCACCCAGGTTCGATCGGGCGCTGCGCATGACGGCCCGGGCATAACCAGCCGCAGAAGCTGGGGATAAATGCACAGTTTAAAATGCGTAAAACCATGATTCAAACACGGCAGCTCGGTAACTTTCGACACACGCAAATTGATATTGCGCGCACAATAATCGATGCTGTCCTGATCGACTGCCAATTCAGGAAAGCACCATAACCCCCCCCAAATACCAGATGGCGGCCGCTTTTCAAGAAAAATCCGGTTGTGGTCGATGACAATCAAATGCGCAGCTGCCTTGACAGGCAACGACTTTCTGGGTTTGGGCGTTGGCAACACCGCAGTCTGATCATGCCTGTAAGCAACGCAATCGGATTGCAATGGGCAAAGTTGACAACGCGGCCGGGCGCGCGTGCATACCAGCGCACCCAAGTCCATGAGCGCCTGGGTATAGCTCGCCATCGTTTTGCTATCAGGCCCCTGCGGCAACAGGCGCTCCGCCGTTTGCCATAGCTGCGCCTCGATCGCGCGTTCCCCCGGATAGCCGCGAATGCCAAAATAACGCGCGAGTATCCGCTTGACATTGCCATCAAGAATAGTGCAACACTCACCAAATGCAAATGCGGCAATCGCCGCCGCAGTCGAACGGCCTATCCCCGGCAGCCGTTGCAGCACTGTCCTGTCATGGGGAAACTCACCACCATAGTCTTCCAACAGCAGCTGGGCAGAGCGGTGCAAGTGACGCGCGCGCGAGTAATAGCCCAGACCACTCCACAAGGCGAGCACTCTCTCAAGTGGCGCCTGGGCCAAAGATGACACATCCGGAAACGCTCGCATAAACTGCTGATAATAAGGAATGACTGTCAACACTTGCGTTTGTTGCAACATCACTTCCGATACCCAGATCGCATAAGGATCGCTGGTGCCCTGCCAGGGCAGCCCATGCCGACCATGCTCAAGCTGCCACCTAATCAATCTGCCGGCAAATGCCTGGCTCATGACATATAGCTCACAATCAGCCCGTATACTTCAAAGTGACCGCACCTATCGCATCCACCAGCCTCGCATAGACGCGCCAGCCAAGGCAATACTGATAAATCACGTGAACGATTCCTCCTGGCCCAAATAACGCCATTTGCCTTGGGGCAAATCGGCCAATCTGATGCGGCCGATACGAACCCGCTTGAGTCCGGTCACCTGCAAACCCACCAGCTCGCACATGCGCCGGATCTGGCGTTTCTTACCCTCCCGCAACACAAACTGTAATTGATCGCGGTTCAAGCGGCTGACCTTTGCTGGCTTGAGCGGCCGGCCGTCGAGCTGTAAACCATGATTGAGCAAGGCCAAGCCTTCCACGGTAAGGTTACCGGCCACTCTTACCAGATATTCCTTTTCGATCTGGGAATGCTCGCCGATCAATTGGCGGGCGATTCGGCCATCCTGAGTCAATACCAGCAAGCCTTGCGAATCGATATCCAGCCGCCCGGCCGGCGCCAGGTGCTTGAGATGCTGCAGACTGAAGCGGAGTGGAGAGCGGTCGAGATGATAACGCGATGCGGCACTGATGAGACCGGCAGCCGGCCGGTAACCCGGTTCCGGCTGTCCCGATACATAGCCTATGGGTTTGTTGAGTAAAATGGTGACCAGCTGGTTTTGCCTGGTCATTGCAGCATGATTAAGGGTAATCGTTTGCGAAGGGTAGATCTTGATGCCGAGCTCGCTCACCGGCTGGCCATCCACGCAAACCCAGCCTTGTTCGATATAACGATCCGCTTCACGGCGCGAACACAATCCTTTGCTAGCCATCAGCTTGGACAAGCGAACTTTTTCCACGTCTGGATCTGGCTATTGCCTGGTTTGCTTGTGTCTGGGCGACATGGAACGGTTGGCCATTGTTGCATCGGGCAGTTTCGCCAGCGATTTCAGCCCGAGATGAAGCGCCGCCTTGGCCAGCATATGAGCACTTACAGGAGCCGTCATGAACAAAAACAAAGTCACCAACACTTCGTGCAAACTGGCGCTTTGTTCGATGATGCTGAAATGCAAGGCCGATGCGATCAACAAGCAGCCCACCCCTAAGGTGGTTGCTTTGGTCGGACCATGCAAGCGGGTGTAGAAATCCTTGAGACGGGCCAGACCCAGGGAACCGATAAAGGCGAACACAGCACCCGTCACAATCAGCAGTGAAATAAGAAATTCCAGCATGGCTTATTCTATGATGTCGCCGCGCAGCAAATATTTGCAGGCCGCCACCGTGCCGACAAAACCCATGACGGCGATCAGCAGCGCCGCTTCAAAATATAATGGACTGGTCAAATGTATCCCGAGCAGGATCAGCAAGGCGATGGTATTCACATACAGCGTATCCAGCGCCAGAATACGATCGGGCAGACTCGGGCCACGCAGCAGTCGCCAGAAACTGAGCGCCACTGCCGCGCTCACCAGGGTGAGTGCAATCACCACGGCTATATTCAACATGGTTCAAATATCTCCTTCAACGGGGCTTCATAACGTGATTTGATCGTTGCCACCAGCGCTTCGGTATCGGTCTCATTCAGCGCATGCACGAGCAGGTAGCGATGATCGGGAGAAACGCGGGACGAGACCGTGCCGGGCGTCAAGGAAATGACATTGGCCAGAAAACTGATTGCCAGATCGGATTTGACATCCAACGGAACATTGACAAACACCGGTTGCAGCCGCTCCGGCCTGCCCAAAATCAAACGCGCAACGGTGAAGTTCGCCAGCACGATATCCAGCAGGAAAATACCCAGGAAACGCATCAGCAGCATTGGTTTGTATATCCGCACCTGTTCCGGCCAGAACTGCAGCGTCAGCACCGGCAATACCCAGCCAAGAAACAGGCCGAGTACGATTTGACCGGCTTCCAGGCTATTGACCAGCAATAACCAGATCAGGGTCAAAACCGGTGTCAGCAAGGGATGGGGCAATAAGCGTCGCATCAGGGTGTTTTCTCCAGAGTCATGACCGCCTGTATGTAGAAAGACGGCTCCAGCAATTGCTCGGCGGTCAGCTGGAGAAATCCGGTAACCGGTCCAGCCCAAACCACCAACACCACACAGAGTGCCAATAAACCAGCGATCGGCAACACTTCCCGCGTGATCGGGACAGGTACGGCAGACTCCGCCTGGCCCCGTACCGTCTGCACTTTATAGAACAGCAGGCTGCCGCTGCGGGCCAACGCTATCAATGCAAGCAAACTGGTCGTCAATACGATCCCCATGATCCAGACCAGCTGCGGATGCGCCAAGGCGGCCTTCAGTATCATGAATTTGCCGATAAAGCCGGACAGTGGCGGTAATCCCGCCAGCAGAACGGCTGTCATGAAAAACAATCCGCCTATCAAGCGCGCATGAGGGAGGGACGGTCCGGATTCAAAACGGTCGATAAACTCGCCCCGCCGGACTGCGATGGTATTCGCCAGCAAAAAGCAAGCGGCCGCGGCAAACGTGGAATGCGGCAAGTAATACAAGCCTGCCACAATACCGGCCTGCGTATTCAAGCCGATGGCAGTCAACAGGGTGCCGACCGAAGCGATCACCAGATAAGCTGTCTGTTGACGTAAACCTGTGCTGGCAACAACTCCGAGCATCCCGATCACCAGTGTCAGCAATGCCAGCGGCAGCAACCATGGTTCGATCAGGTTAGCGGCCAACCCTGCCTCGGCCCCAAAAATGAGCGAATACACGCGCAGTATGCTGTAAGCACCGACCTTGGTCATGATCGCGAACAAGGCCGCAACCGGCGCCGAAGTCTGTGCATAGGCATTCGGCAGCCATAAATAAAGCGGAACCAGTGCCGCCTTGAGTGCGAATACACCAAACAGCAACAAACCTGCCACCTTGATCAACGGCACATGTTCAGCCGGCAAGGCAGCCACCTTGAGGGCCAAATCAGCCATGTTGAGTGTTCCCAGGATGCCGTAGAGTATGCCGACGGCGAACAGGAACAAGGTTGAGCCGACCAGATTGATCACCACGAAATGCAAACCCGCCTTGGTGCGCAATCGTCCACCGCCATGCAGCAACAAACTGTAGGAAGCGATCAACAGAATTTCGAAAAATACGAACAGGTTAAACAAATCTCCTGTCAGAAAAGCGCCATTCAGGCCGAACAACTGCAATTGAAACAGCACATGGAAATGCCGGCCGGCCTTATCGACATCGAGCAAGGCATAAAGCAGGGAAAACAGCGCAATCAGCGCTGTGATCAATAACATCCAGATGGCCAGCCGATCGGCCACCAGCACAATTCCAAACGGCGCGGCCCAATTACCGAGAGAATAAGTGAGAATATCGCCCTGATTGACCAGTGCGAGCAATTGGCATACCAGAATAACCTGAATAAATACCGAACCGATGCTCACAGCCCGTTGCAGAAAAGGAGGCTGTTGGCGCAGCAATAGCAACCCCACGCCGGTTAGCAATGGCAGTAAAACCGCAGTAATGACCAGATGTGTCGTCATGGTTTGTGGATTCCATCGACATGATCATTACCCATTTCCTTGAAGGTCTTGAGCGCCAGCACGATCACGAATGCCGTCATGGCGAAGCTGATCACGATCGCCGTGAGAACCAGTGCTTGTGGAATTGGATCGGCATAGCCATCAGCTGTTTCGGTGATGATTGGCGGTGCACCGATCGTAAGCCTGCCCATGGCCAACAGGAACAAATTGGCTGCGTAGGAAAGTAGTGTCAGGCCCAAAACGACCGGGAAGGTGCGCCCGCGTAGAGAAAGATACACACCGCAGGCGGTCAGCACCCCAATTATGAGAGAGATAATCGCTTCCATCAGCGTATTTTATTGCGGGTTGGAATTGAAGAATGACTATCAGTATGGATCAAACCCAGGTTGACAATGATCAACACGGTCACACCCACGACAACCAGAAACACCCCCAGGTCAAAAGCCATGGCCGAAGCCAATTCAAATTCCCCTACCAGGGGCCAATGCAAGTGGCTGAAAGTGGAAGTCAGGAATGGATAAGCGAAAAGCCAGCTGGCCAGACCGGTGCTTGCCGCAATCAGCAGTCCCGCGGCAATCATGGTTTGCATATCGAAGGGGATGCGCGCCTGGGTCCAAGTAGTGCCTTGTGCCAAGTACTGCATGATCAGCGCCACGGCCGTAATGAGCCCTGCGATGAATCCTCCTCCAGGCAGATTATGTCCACGTAAAAAAATGAATATGGAAACCAGCAGGGCAAGTGGAAGCAGCAGACGTGTCAAGGATCCCATGATCACCGGATGCTTGTCCTCATCCCATTGATCGGCCTTGAAATCGGCTACCGAGCCTTTCAGCTTCAATCCCTCGAGCATGGCGTAAATGCCCAGTCCTGCCAGCGCCATCACGGTAATCTCACCCAAGGTATCATATCCACGAAAATCGACCAGAATTACATTGACAACGTTATGCCCGCCCCCCCCGGGTACGCTCTCTGCCAGAAAATATTCCGCAATCGTCGCATAGGGCCGGGTCAAAACCGCCCAGGTCAACAATGCCATGCCGCTGCCAGCGCCCAGGGCCAGCATACCATCCCGCGCACGCAGCCAGTTTCTGGATTCGCCTGGCGTAAACTGCGGCAAAAAATAAAGTGCCAGCAGCATCAGCACGATCGTGACAAATTCCACGGATAACTGGGTCAGTGCCAAATCTGGGGCCGAAAATTTAGCAAAAATCAATGCCACACCCAACCCGACCACACCGATCATGATCAGTGCGACCAGCCGCTGCTGATGCAATACTGCAGTACCGACCGCGGCGAGCACAATAACGATCGCAACCAGCAGACTCACGCCATCCACTGGCAGCAAGGCGCGTTCACCAGTGAACGCGAACGGCTCGCCGATCAATCCGCCTATGCCCAGCATCAAGGCAAATACAACCAGCACCCATACCATCCTTTGCAAAGAATCGGTATGCAAAAAACGGGTAACACCTTCTGTCAAATTAAATAGTTTATTCAGAACAATATTGTAGAGGGTTTTCATGGCCGGCCACTCACCCGAGCTTTGCCGCAGCGCAAAAAAGAAGCTGAAAAAATGATAAACCAGCACACCGCCTATCAACGCTATCACACTCATCCAGAAAGCCGTATTCAATCCATGCCAAATAGAGAGCGTATACTCAGGCAAGGGCGCCTGCAACACACCGCTGGCTGCAACGGCCAGCAAGGGGGCAACGGTCAGATTCGGTACTATCCCCACCACCAGACATAGCACCACCAGAATTTCCACCGGGACTTTCATCCAGCGCGGCGGCTCATGAGGCGTTTTTGGCAAATTGGTGGGCGGTCCATTGAAAAATACGTTATGAATGAAACGCCAGGAATAAGCCACCGCGAATATACCGGCCAGTGTCGCACCCGTCGGCAGCAGCCATCCCCATGGCAAATCGATATCGTGCAATGTTTCCGCAAAAAACATCTCCTTGGAGAGAAAACCGTTTAGCAACGGCACCCCTGCCATGGCAGCAGCGGCCACCATGGCCAAGGTCGCGGTATAAGGCATGAATTCCCATAATCCCCTGAGCCGCCGCATGTCGCGCGTACCGGCTTCGTGGTCGATAATTCCCGCCGCCATGAAGAGTGAAGCCTTGAAAGTCGCGTGATTGATGATATGAAATACGCCCGCAACGGCTGCCAAGGGTGTACCGATACCGAATAACAGCGTAATCAACCCCAGATGACTGATGGTCGAATAGGCCAGCAATCCTTTCAGATCATGTTTCCATAAGGCGATATACGCGCCTGAAAGCAATGTGATCAGGCCGGCGACACTGACCAGCCAGAACCATTCCGGTGTACCGGACAGGGCTGGAAACAGCCTTGCCAGCAGGAAAACGCCGGCCTTGACCATCGTCGCCGAATGCAGGTAGGCAGAGACTGGCGTAGGCGCTGCCATCGCATTGGGCAACCAGAAGTGAAAGGGAAATTGTGCCGATTTGGTAAAGGCGCCCAACAAAACCAGTATCAGCATCGGAAAATAAAGCGGGTGGGAACGAATGATCTCACCCGATTCGAGTATGGACGTCAATTCATAGCTGCCAACAATCTCACCCAGCAGCAGAAATCCCCCCAGCAAGGCCAGCCCGCCCGCGCCTGTGATGGCCAATGCCATGCGCGCCCCACTGCGGGATTCCTGCCGATGTTGCCAATAACTGATCAACAAGAACGAGGACAAGCTGGTCGATTCCCAGAATATCAGCAGCTGGATGACGTTTTCTGACAGCACGATGCCCAGCATCGACCCCATAAACAACAGCAGATAAGCGTAAAACCGCCCCATATCGTCCTGTGCGGACAGATAATAGCGCGCATAAAGCACGACCAGTAAACCGATTCCAAGAATCAACAGAGCAAACAACAATCCCAGTCCATCCAGCCGGAAGGACAGATTCATGCCCAGCATCGGTATCCATTCCAGCTGGTAGAAAATGCTTTGCCCTGCAAAAACGGCCAGCGCTTCCGGAAACAACAAGCTGAGCGCGCCCACACTGGTGACACCAGCCAGCCAGGCTGCGTGCAATCGGCCCAGTTTAGAAATCGCAGCAGCAAAGGGCGCGGCAAAAAAAGGGAAAAACACGACCAGCAATAAACTCATACGATTACAATTTTATTGTTCTTGTTTCATTCACGGGGCCGTTATTATGGCACTTTTTGTTGAGGGTTTGCGGCTTGATCCCTGACGGGAACACGCCAGATCAAAATTGCCAATACTATTGCAATCGATAGCAACATACCCTTGAGCCACCAGGAAGGCACAATCAGAATGGAACTGCCAAAGGACAGGGACATCAATAAATACGCCCAGCGCTTGGCTTGGCGCGGCATGCTGCGATGCTCGCACCATTCGCGTATGATGGGCCCGGCGATGCGGTGGTTGAGCAGGAAATCGTGAAAACGCTCCGAGCTGCGCGCAAAGCAAGCAGCGGCCAGCAAAATAAACGGGGTAGTGGGCAATATTGGCAGAAATATCCCCAATATTCCCGCCACCAATGCACTCATGCCAATACTCAAGTACAACCAGCGCATGAGCGGCGAGTGATGCAACTGCAGTACATGAATATTGATTTGAGTACGATCTGTTTGTTTAGTAGATTCGGTAAGCATATCCATCAGGTAAACAAGCAATTAACACTGACATTCGTCGTCGTTCCATGTGACAGAACCATTTCTTCGATCGTTCCACGTCCCACGAACGCCCATGCTGGTGTGCTTGACCGGTTCAGAAAACCTGAACCAGCCAGTGGCTGCCTAAATGTCGATATTTCTGGCCCGTAGGGCATTGTTTTCGATGAACGCGCGCCTGGGTTCGACCACGTCACCCATCAGGGTCGTGAAGATTTCATCGGTCAAAATGCTGTCTTCAATCTGAGCGCGCAGCAAGCGGCGATTATTCGGATCCATGGTCGTTTCCCATAGTTGATCCGGATTCATTTCACCCAACCCTTTGTAGCGCTGGATGGAAATTCCTTTCTTTGCCTCTTCCAGCAACCACTCCAAAGCTTCCTTGAATTCATGGATGGCAGTCTGATGGTCACCGCGCTTGACCACAGCGCCCTCACCAATCAAACCATGGAGAACTTGCGCTGCTTGCTTGATCTGAGCAAAATCGCCGCTGAGCAAAAAATCCTCGTCCAGATAACTGACATGGGCATTGCCATGCTGCATGCGCATGATTTTGAGACGGTAGCGTTCGAAATCCTCATCGTAATCTGCGCTCACCTCAACATCAACCAGCAAAGTGGACAGGCTGGCAGCGCTCGCTTGCGCACTGGTTTCGGTGCTCAAATCAAGATCTGGTCGTTTGAGCAAAGCATGCATGACTTTATGGTCGATCAGGCGGCTCATTCGTTCGATCACCGCTTCGGCAAGCAGATATTCATCCGCAATTTTCGCCAGGGTTTCGCCAGTCAACGGTGGCTTGTCCATGCCTGGAAAAAGTTCCGCATCAGCCAATGCCAGGCCAAGCATATAACGCTTGAGCTCATAATCATCCTTGAGGTAACGCTCCTGCTTGCCATGTTTGATTTTATAAAGCGGGGGCTGGGCGATAAATATGTGGCCGCGTTCGATCAGCTCGGGCATTTGCCGGTAAAAGAAAGTCAGAAGCAAGGTGCGGATATGTGAACCGTCCACATCCGCATCGGTCATGATGATGATGCGGTGATAGCGCAGCTTGTCGGGATTGTATTCGTCTTTACCGATACCTGTACCCAAAGCAGTGATGAGAGCGATAATTTCCTGGGAAGAAATCAGCTTGTCAAAACGTGATTTTTCGACATTCAGGATTTTTCCCTTGAGTGGCATGATCGCCTGAAAGCGGCGGTCCCGTCCCTGCTTGGCGGAACCACCAGCCGAATCCCCTTCCACTAGGTAAAGTTCGCATAACTTTGGATCTTTTTCCTGACAGTCCGCCAATTTTCCAGGCAACCCCATGCTGTCCAAGACCCCTTTGCGGCGCGTCAGTTCGCGTGCCTTGCGGGCCGCCTCACGCGCTCTGGCCGCTTCGATGATCTTGTTGCAAATCATTTTGGCATCGTTGGGGTTTTCGAGCAGGAAATCCGAGAATTTCTGAGAAACGATTTCTTCGACGACTGGCCGGACCTCTGACGATACCAATTTCTCCTTGGTTTGCGAAGAAAACTTGGGTTCAAACAGCTTGACCGAGAGCACACATGCCAGCCCTTCGCGCATATCGTCACCGGTGGTATCCACTTTGGCTTTTTTAGCCAATTCGTTTTTTTCGATATAGTTGTTAAGGGTACGCGTCATGGCCGCACGCAACCCTGTCAAATGGCTACCGCCATCTTTTTGTGGAATGTTGTTGGTAAAGCATAAAACCTGTTCGGCATAGCTGTCATTCCACTGCATGGCGATTTCGACAACGATATTGTCCTTGCTGCCTTTGGCATAGAAAATGGATGGATTAAGAATCGTTTTACTTCGATTGATATATTCGACGAAATTACGAATACCACCCGTGAAAGCAAAGGCCTCTTCTTTGTCTGCTCGCTGATCGATCAATTTGATCTTGATGCCGTGATTCAAAAAAGACAACTCTCGCAGACGCTTGGCGAAGATATCGTAATGATAGGTAATATCACCAAAAATAGCCTTGCTGGCGAGAAAATGCACTTCTGTCCCATGTTTTTCGGAATGGCCAGAAACCTTGAGCGGCGCCACCGGCACCCCTGCCCGGAATTCCATTTGATGGACGTTGCCACCTCGGCGGATCGTCAGGCGCAGCCATTCGGATAAGGCGTTGACCACCGAAACCCCCACGCCATGCAGTCCACCGGATACCTTGTAGGAATTGTCATCGAATTTGCCGCCGGCATGCAGTTCTGTCATAACGATTTCGGCTGCGGAACGTTTGAATTCATCGTCTTGCTTGATACCAGTCGGAATTCCGCGGCCATTGTCATGAATGCTGACAGAGTTATCAGGATGAATAATGACAGAAATATCATTGCAATAACCTGCCAGTGCTTCGTCGATAGCGTTATCGACAACTTCAAACACCATGTGATGCAGTCCGGTACCATCGCTGGTATCACCGATATACATACCAGGCCGTTTACGAACAGCATCCAGTCCTTTCAGGATTTTGATGCTGTCTGAATCGTAGTCGCGTGTGTTGCCATCATTTCTTTTGGCAGAACTGGAGTTATCATTCATTACTTGGCGTCACTTTATTAAAATATGGTGGAGAAACGGTTTTTAACCAGCATATATTTGATTACTCGCGCATCGGCATCAAAATATGCTTGAACCGTTCATCATCGGGTAGGGTGATCAATATACCACTTCGCAGACTTTCAAATGAGCAGCTGATATTGTCGCTATCCAGATTGTTTAACACTTCAATCAAATAGGTGATATTGAAACTGGCATCGATGGCTGTCTGATCATAGTTGATTTCGACTTCTTCCTGTGCTTCTTCCTGTTCGTTGTTTTGGGCTGAGATCGATATTTTGTTATTTGCGATATTCAGGCGAACGCTTCGAAATAAATCATTGGTATTGGAGATAATTGCAATCCGTTGCAATGCATGCAGCAATTTTAACCGGTTGACACTGAACTGATAGGTTCTGTCTTCCGGCAGGGCACGGCTGAAATCAATGAATTTTCCAGCGATGACCTTGGATATCAGCATGGCATCCGAGAAGCGGAAGCAGATTTTTTTGGGAAATACTTCGATTGTTACCGGTTTTTCACTGTCTTCCAGCTGTTTGGCCAATTCCAGGACCGTTTTGCGCGGGACAATAGTCTCGGAGTTATCAAACGGGTTCTCCAGAGGGATGAATGTCAGCGCTAAACGATGGGTATCGGTAGCAACCATCGTTAATCGGTCTTGTTCAATTAGCAATAGCAGCCCGTTCAAATAATAACGGAGATCCTGCTGCGCCATCGCATGCTGCACGCGTTGCAGATGTTTTTTGAAAACCTGTTGTGTCAGGGTGTAGCTGATTCCGTCGGGCTCGTCTTCCTTGAGCATGCGCGGAAAATCCTCGGCGGGAAGCAGCTGTAAATTGAAACGGCTTTTACCGGAAACAATTTGCAGACGGTTTTCCGACTTTGTCAGTTCAACATAGGTATCACTAGGTAATGCGCGCAGAATATCCAGAAATTTTCTGACAGAAACAGTCGTTCTCAGGACTTCCTGGTTTTCAAAGTCGGGACTGTAGCGAACGGCTTCGGCTTCGATTTCCAAATCGGTCGTGACATAGGTCAGTTTCCCGTTGCCGATTTCAATCAACACATTAGAGAGAATGGGCAGCGTATGCCTGCGCTCCACAATACCGCTTACCACTTGCAGGGGTTTAAGCAGCAAGTCTTTATCAGTTATAGTTAATTTCATCTAATAAAAAGAAAATAATAGTAATAATAAACGATTTAATCCGGGATAACTTAAAATTATTTTTTATATCATCAAGTTAGAAAAAATTTTTAAACTGTATAAGTCGGGAATGTGTTGTGGATAAGATGTGAACAAATTTTTGTTACCGGTTTTTATCCGAGTTATCCACAAACTTTTTAAGTTTAATCAACTTATTTATCCACAATAGTATGCATCAAACCGACATAAAAATGAGGCAGGATCAAAATGGATTTATCCATCGTCCACGAAAATTCAGCTACGAAGTGATTGTTATGCCATCACTGCGGCACTGGAAATCCAATCGAGGAGTGATTCCATATCCAAATGTACCTATGAAATTTGACAATCATTCGAAAATTGGAATTCCAGATTGGGTTCAATAAATCCATGTGCTTTGTAGTTAAGGTGGAATATCCATTTGTTACGTAAACCGAACGCGCTGTTTGGGAATTTTCGTTTTATGCCCATTTCTCCAACGCCATATCCATTGCAACGATATATTGTCTTCAAATAGCATCTGGATGAACGCAGCCCGTTGGACCTCGCCATGAACTGTATTCCAATCAAACGAATTTTGAAAATAAACAATACATGCTCGTACTTATGCTGCTATACGATCAATCGTCTAATATTATTAATCAGTTCTTAAATAAAAAATGATAATAGTAATAAGCAGAAGCCAAATCCGGGATAAGTTAAAAAATTATATTACATCAGATAGTTAATTGAAATTTTGGGATTGTATAAACAACGTATGGGATGTGGATAAAATGTGGATGAGATTAACAATTCAAGTTTTCTCTGAGTTATCCACAAATTATCCAGGTTATCCTCGCAGGATATGAATCAGGGTGTTGTAATCGCGGTTGATCGATGGATCTGAAGTGCGCAGTTCCATGATCTTCCGGTAGGCGTGTAACACGGTTGTGTGGTCTCTTCCGCCAAAGGCTTCACCGATATCGGGCAAGCTCAACTGAGTCAGTTCTTTGGCAACGGTCATGGCGATCTGCCGTGGTCTGGCAACGACCCTGGCGCGCTTCTTGGAATACATGTCCGCGACCTTGATTTTGTAGTAATCGGCCACGGTTTTCTGGATGTTTTCAATTGAAATCTGCCGGTTCTGGACAGCGAGCAGATCCTTTAATGCTTCCTTGGCCAGTTCCAGGGACAGCGGTTGCCCGGTAAAGCGTGAATAGGCCAAAACCCGTTTGAGCGCGCCTTCCAGTTCCCTGACATTGGAGCGTATATGCTTGGCTATGAAAAAAGCGGTGTTTTCATCCAGGTCGATATTGTCGATGGCGGCTTTTTTCAACAGAATGGCAACACGCATTTCAAGCTCGGGCGGCTCGATTGCGACAGTCAATCCCCAACCAAATCTTGATACCAGACGCTCCTCTAGGCCGGATATTTCCTTTGGATAGCAATCGGAAGTAAGGATGACCTGTTTATGCGCTTCGATCAGGGCATTGAAGGCATAGAAAAATTCTTCCTGGGTCCGGTTTTTTCCACTGAAAAACTGCACATCATCGACCAGCAGCAAATCGAGTGAGTGATAATAAAGCTTGAATTTGTCGAATGATTTATGCTGATAGGCACTGACTACATCCGATACGTATTTTTCTGCATGGACATAACGTATTTTCGCTTCGGGATCATGTGCCAGTACATAGTTGCCGATGGCATGCATCAGATGCGTTTTGCCCAATCCGACGCCGCCATAAATGAATAACGGGTTATAGGCGATGCCAGGCCGCTCGGCCACCTGAATCGCGCCCGCGCGCGCCAGCTGGTTGGCTTTACCCGTAACGAAGGCATCAAAAGTGAAGTTAGGGTTGAGTTGGCTCGGATTGGACTTCTTGGATGTCACGGCACGCAACCTGCTGGTGACAGCTTCTTTGGCGGCCTCGTTTTTCTTTGTCGGGACAGCCGTATTGGCGACGGCGCCGCTTTCCTGGGCATCATATATGGCGAGTTTGATATGGACCGGCTCAGGAAAATGATTCTGTGCCATTTCTTCGATATGCATGATGAAGTTGTCCTTGATCCATTGCAACACGAAGCGGTTGGGCGCGGTTAATAGCAGCGTATTGTCTTCATCGGGTGAAGATTCCAATTTCAACGGCTTGATCCAGGTATTAAATTGCTGTCCGTTTAATTCCTGTTTGAAATGTTCAAGGCAGGCATGCCAGAAAGTCTTTATTTTCTGCATAACAGATTGACGTTACTCCGAACGTGATGTCGATAAATTCTGAAAGAGAGGAAATACAAATGAAATCAGCAAAGCGTATCCGCGTGCTGACGGATATATATGCTGGCTGATTGCGGTACCGCTGTCATGGCATGGGTTTAGCCGCTGACCAGACCCGTTATGGCGGCAGAGTGTCGCGCTTTCATCAACACCAGCAGCCCTGCGGGATATGAAACGAGCATCGGATAGAGACATAAAGGGATCCCGGGCATTGGGTGCTGAACTCTCATACATGCTTTGGCTGGAAGCAGTAGTATAATAAAGTTTTCTCGCGAAAGCTGATTTAGTTTAAGCCGGGTTTGCAAGCGCTGTAACTTTTGTCAAGGCTTGGAAAATTGCCGGATACGCCTGACTAGCTATTTTCGACTGTAAACGGATATCACATTTTCGAATGACTGCACTAGCCATCCATGCTTCGCAACTCGGCAAGTGCTACCATCTTTATGCACATCCCAGAGATCGTTTGAAACAATTCCTGTGGCGTGGCAGACGCCACTATTACCGGGAATTGTGGGCATTGCGGAATATTGATCTGACTATCGCGCCGGGCGAAGTAATCGGTATCATGGGCCGTAACGGTTCGGGCAAATCGACTTTGCTGCAATTGATTTGCGGCACATTGACCCCTTCTTGTGGAGAGGTTGCGATCAATGGCCGTCTGGCTGCTTTGCTGGAGCTGGGAGCCGGGTTCAACCCGGAATTTACCGGCCGTGAAAATATCTGGTTGAACGCCGCTATCATGGGGTTGAGCCAGGAAGAGATCAGCGCCCGGCTTGAGTCCATGATTGAATTTTCCGGGATCGGAGATTTTATCGATCAACCGGTTAAAACCTATTCGAGCGGGATGTATGTCCGCTTGGCATTTTCGGTGGCGATCAACGTCGACCCTGATATTCTGGTGATAGATGAAGCTCTGTCGGTTGGAGACGGTGCTTTTGCACGAAAATCCTTCGAGCGCATCATGCAGCTGCGCGATATGGGTAAAACCATCCTGTTCTGTTCCCATTCACTGTTTCAGATCGAGTCGTTATGTAACCGCGCGCTCTGGATTGAGCGCGGACAACTCATGGCCGAAGGAGAGACACAATCGGTCACCGCCGCTTATCAAATGTTTTTGGATAAACAGGCGATCACTGATTCCGGGAAAAAAACTGAGTCGGTTGAAAACCACAAGTCCGTGCCTTCCTCTGCCGCTGGAACAGCATCGAGTCAGGTGCGCTTGGAAAATATAGTGGTTGAAGTCGACGGAAAGGGATGTGATCAAGTGCTGGCCTCGAGTGGCCGGTCCACGGTTTCGGTCAAGGTCGCGTTTGTTTCAGATCCCGGTCTGCCTTGCCCAAATATTGGGGTAACCGTGCATGCGACAGATGACCGGGTGCTTTCCAGCGCCGGAACCTGGGAGGATCATGTTGTGCCGGCGCGCGAGCAAAATGGAAAAGGCGTTGCGACCCTGGTGATGGCCCATTTTCCCATGCTCAAGGGTGAATACACGATCAGCGTATTCTTGCTCTGTGAACGTGGCATCCATTTGTATGATTCGGCGCTTGGGGTGGCGACGGTGCGTGTGCAGCAATCGAGCCGGTTGCAAGGTTATTTTGTCATGCCGCATCAATGGAAAGTAGACGATGAATAAGAATGTGCGCAGTTTCAGACAAATCCCATATCAGAGTGAAACTGCGGTTCATGCTATGACTCAAGCTATCGATAGTGATGTCGACAGCCTGCCTGCATGGGAGCAAAACATGCACGCCGCCTGTAAAAATCTGGCTTTTCCGCTCAATGTCTATGCCTATGCACTGATCCTGGAGGAAGGACAGGTCGATGCCCTGCATTATGGATTGTTTCAACGTGACGATATGTCCATCCGGCAAGCCCAGCAGCATTCGACCGATCTCATCCTGTTGCGCCTGCCGGCTTCACCCAGCCGTATTCTGGAAATTGGCGTTGGCCTGGGCGCGACATTTTCTTTACTCACTCAGCAGGGTCACCAAGTACATGGCATTACGCCGGACAGTGCACAGATAGCCTGCTTGCAGGCGCGTTTCGGGCAGCAGGTGGCGGTCAGCTGTCAACGGCTGGAAGATTTTGAAGCCGCTGCAGAAAGTTTTGACTGGCTGCTATTTCAGGAATCGGCTCAATATATCAATCCTTTGGTGATTTTCAACCAGGCGCTCGGTTTGTTGCCTTATGGCGGCAGTATTCTGATTGTCGATGAGTTCGCTCTGCGCCGGACTGAAGCGCATCAGGAAGGCCTGCATTTGCTGGCCGATATATTGACCCTGGCCGACCGGCTGGGGTTTGAACTGGTCGAACATATCGATCTGTCGAGCATGGCCGCGCCCACATTGGAACATTTGCTGCGTATGACTCATGCGCATCGGCAGCGGTTGCAACGAGACCTGGGGTTAGAGGCTGGTGTCCTGGCGCAACTGGATGAATCCAACCGGCATTACCGTAAAAAATATGCCGAGGGTATCTTTGGCTACGCCTTGTTGCATTTCCGAAAAAAAACCATGCCCAAATGGCGGGTAGACTTGCTTGGGGAGCAACGCGCAGCGGAGATGCTGAGCTTGTTCGAGCAAGTCTTCGGTCACAGCATGTCGCCACAGCTATGGCGCTGGAAATATGGCCGCGCCAACAGCCAGGCCCTGGGCATATGGCGGGATGGCCGCTTGGTCGCTCACTATGGCGGTATGTCGCGTGCAATTCTGCTGTTCGGAGAAGCGAGGACTGCGGTTCAGATAGGTGATGTCATGGTTGATCCTGCCGAGCGGGGGGTCTTGACCAGAAAGGGGCCTTTTTTCCTGATGGCGGCAACCTTTCAGGAGCGCTATATTGGCTATGGCAAGGTGTTTTTGACGGCCTACGGATTTCCCAATGAGCGAGCCATGCGGGTAGCCGAACGGCTGGGATTGTATACCGGGGTGGGCAGCGTAATCGAAATCGAATGGAAGCCCGCTGGTAAAATGCCACACTGTCTGACGCGGCTCCAGCCCATCGATGACTGGCATGAGATCTGGCAAACATCCGCGATCGATGCGCTTTGGCATCAAATGGCCATGGAGTTGCAAGACGCAATTGTTGGCGTGCGCGATCAGTCCTATTTACGCGCGCGTTATTTAGACCACCCTGAACATGCTTACCAGCTGGTGCTGGTGGTTAGTCGCTTCGGTACAGGCTTGCGCGGATTGATGGTACTGCGGCATGATCCACATGAAACTGAAATCATGGATTTAATTGCCCCGCTGCATGCAATGCCACTGATGGTCTCCCATGCCCGAAGAATTGCCGGTATCCATGGCAAGAACAGGCTGTTTTTGCGTATTCCCAAAAATTTTGCTGCCCGTTTTACGGCAACCGGCGGTGTCCAGACTGGAGAGGAAATTCCTATTCCTACGCCAGCATGGAGTCATGCGCCTGCAGCAGAAATGCTACACAATCACTGGTGGTTGACAGGGGGGGACATGGATTTCAGGTGAAATCCATGCTTTTCTGCCGATGTTGGCACGATCAACTTGAAATGAAGGATTGTGAACAGTTTGTTGCATCTCGCTTGACGATCCGCATTAGAATGCCATTTTGTAATTTCACTGAGCCCTTTCCTTATCGTGCTTGACAGTAGTCCCGAGTTTCCTCTCTATCCCAACGCTTCGTTCGATATCAGCGCTTTTCGGAAAGTGCTGGTGTTGGCACCGCATCCAGATGATGAAGTCTATGGATGCGGCGGTTTGCTGCGCTTGCTGGTTGAACAGGGCGCAATAGTGCATGTTCTAGTTTTCACCAATGGCGCACAAGGCGGTGACAGCGATTCAGACGAATTGATTACCAGGCGGCGTGCGGAGAGCCAGGCTGCCGCCACTGTGATTGGCTATAGCGGGCTTACGTTTCTCGATTATGAAGATCGCTCGCTGGGCTTTGACGATGGACTGATCCAGACACTGCTGGAGAGTTTGGCGGAGCATCAACCAGACTTGGTACTTGCACCGGCCATTACGGAACGGCATCCCGACCACCAAGTGCTGGCATTGGCTGCCGTAGAAGCGCTCAGGCAGCTCGATCAACCTGTAACGCTTGGATTTTACGAAGTTTCGGCACCCTTGATCGCCAATGCATTGATTGATATTTCTTCGGTTTTCGAGCGCAAGGCACGAGCCATGTCCTGTTTTGCTACACAGGAAGCACTTGAGCCCTATCGCCAACGCCTGCTCGCTCTCAACCAATACCGTGCTTATTCACTGGGGGCAGATGTCGCTGCGGCCGAAGCTTACCAGATAGTTGCGCCTGGCGAGCTGAGGCGATCCTTTGTATCATTGCTGCAACCTGCGCTGAGGCTGAGGCGCAGCCAGCAGCTGGCGATTGATGCGGCCGAATTACCTCTTGTCAGCGTGATCATTCGCAGTGTCGACCGACCCTCACTGAATGACGCCATCGCGAGTGTCATCGCGCAAACCTATCCCCGCATAGAAATGGTGGTAATCGATGCCACGGGGGGCCGGCATCGCCGTTTGCTCGACTATCTGCATAATCGTTCAGTGCGGTTGGTGCAATCTGAACAACCTTTGTCACGGGCAGCGGCTGCCAATGCCGGACTGCATGCAGCCCGGGGTGATGAGCTGATTTTTCTGGATGATGATGATTTTTTCTATCCGCAGCATATCGCACGCCTGGTCCAGGCGCGTGCCCAATCCCCGCAGAATCTGGCCGCGTATGCGGGAGTTGAGGTGGTTGATGCGGAAGGCAAGCATTTGCTGACTTATGATCACCCGTGGGAATTCGAGCGTTTGCTCGTTACCAATTTCCTGCCGATTCATGCGGTCTTGTTTTCCCGGCGACTGCTGGACCAGGGTTGCCGGATCGACGAGAATCTGCCCATTCTGGAAGACTGGGATTTTTGGTTGCAAATTGCCCAGCTGACAACGCTGAGCCATGTGCCTGGCGTCAGTGCGGTTTACCGGTATGGAAAGGGTTTTTCGGAGCATACCAAGCATTATCGGCAATGGCGCCGGACGGTGGTCATGAAATGGCTGGAAAAACTCGGCACAACGCCTTTTGAACAGGCTTTTTTCTGGGCGGCCACTCATTTGGACGAGGCTTCCCAGCTGGTCACTTACCGGGAAAAGCAATTGGCTGAATGCCAAAATTCATTGAATGAATATCAAGCACAATTAGCTGACATGCTTGGCCAACTGCAGCATGTCCAGCAAGAGACCCGGATGTTGCAAACAACCCTGGATTCACTGTTGAGCTCACGTAGCTGGCGGATTACCCAACCATTGCGACGCTTTTCACAACTCATTGATCGTATTCGATAATAGTGCAGAAAAGCCTCGTTCATTACCATATCGACCATGCTGTCCGGCAGGGTAACCTGGTTTTTGGCCATGGCTGGCTTTTTCATGAATCGGCCGAGACGATCCAGCTGCAGCTCAGAAGTGGCGATTTTTCCATTCCGCTCGAATTTGGCAATCCCCGGTCAGATGTCGTCCGTGCCTATCCGGCCACTCCGCTCGCCGAGCCAAGCGGTTTTTTGTTTTACGTGCGGTTGCCGGATTCGCATGCAAAACCGATGAGCCCTGTTCGTTTGGTTGCTGAATTTGCTGACGGTGAGCAACTGGACATTCCCCTTGCTTTTCCAGCGCTGACATCCAAGCGATGGCCGCTGATTTATACAGTAGTACGCCGATTATGGGCTTTGCTGAAACAAGGTGATTTTTCGGCAATCCGCGAAAAATCACGTCGCTATCTGAAATCCTGGGCACTTTCCAGCTCAGACAGCAGACAACTTGTCAAGCAACTCCAGCATAAACCTTGTGTCATTATTGTTGACCATAGTTTGGGGGGAGGAACCAATCTCTACCGCGCGCAGCGCATCGACTGTTTTCACAGTCAGGCCAGAGAAGTGCTGGTTGTCACGTATCATCCTGCTTTGCTGGGTTATCGGATCGAGCATCATGCGCGGCATCAAGCGGTCCGGCATTATCAGCTGGACAGACTGGAAACGATACTGGCGCTGGCATCGGGGCTCAGTGTCGAAACGATACTTTATAACAATGCCGTCAGTTTTCCCGATGCTGCGGCATTGCCTGCGATCCTGGTTGCACTGGCCAGGCTTACATCGGCCCGGCTGGAACTCGCCTTGCACGATTACTTTCTGTTCTGCCCGTCGCCTCATTTGCTCGATGCCCAAGGACATTTTTGCGATCTGCCCAAAGAGCCCGCGCTTTGTCAACGTTGTTTGGCCCACAGTACGCAATCATTCGTTCCGATCTATGGGATTCATGATATCGGCAGCTGGCGAAGTCATTGGCGCGAACTGATTGTCACCGCCAGTGCCATACAGGTTTTTTCCAAGGGCATGGCAACGTTGCTGGCTGAGACATTTCCTGACTTGGATCCTGCCGTTGTCAGGTATACGCCGCACAGCATGGCTTATTTTGCCGATGCCATGCCTCTGCAGCCGCCTGCCGCACCGCTTCGGATAGGCGTGGTGGGAAACATTACCCCTATCAAGGGCAGCGCAGTTGTCGCAAACCTTGCTCGGGTGATCAAGGATTCCGGTCGCGACGATATCGAATTGATCGTTATCGGTACCTTGCATGCGTCATCCAAGACGACAATCCGTCAAACGGGCGCTTACCGGCATCAGGATCTGCCTGAAATACTATCCCGCGAAAAAATTAATCTCGTTTTATTTCCTTCGATCGGGCCGGAGACATTTTCCTATGTCATTCAGGAAATGAAAATATTGGGACTACCGATTGTCGCGTTCAATTTGGGCGCGCAGGCGGAATATCTCGACCAATATCCAAAAAGCCTGCTGTTGGCCTTGGATATAAGCCCGAAAGACCTGTTTATCAGAATTATCGAATTTCATCAAAAGATTTATCCTATCCAAGTATGACAGAACTTCATATCTTTACGAGCGCGGCGCTCAACTACATACCCAAAGTACGGATTCTGGCGCGTTCCATCCGTGAACATCATCCGGAAGCGAAATTTCATCTTGCGTTGGCCGATGTGGCGGACAGCGATATCAGTTTTAGTGATGAGCCTTTCGACTCCATTTTGCGCATAGACCAGCTCGATATTCCCAGCTGGCGGGGGTGGGCCTTTTGTCATCGTATCGTCGAACTTGCCACGGCTATCAAGCCCTTCGCCCTGAGAAAACTGTTGCAGCATGCCAATGGCGGGAAAGTGCTTTATATCGATCCGGACATTGTAGTGTTTTCACGGCTGGATGACTTGCTCACCGAGCTTGATTCGGCTTCATTGGTACTCACGCCGCATCTGGTTTCACCCGAATCGAATCTGCGGGGCATCATTGACAATGAAATTTCCGGTGCGCTCAAACATGGTATCTATAACCTCGGTTTTGCGGGTGTGCGGGCCGATCGCACCGGCCTGGCCTTTGCAAACTGGTGGGGCGAACGTTGTTATCATTTTTGTCGTGATGATATTCCCAACGGCTTGTTCACCGATCAGCGCTGGATTGATCTGGCTCCTGCGCTATTTCCTGACGTCGCGATTCATCGCGGCACGCGTCATAATGTCGCGACCTGGAATATCAGTACCCGGCAAGTGACCTATGATCGTGTGCGGAGTTATCAGGTTGATGGGCAGCCACTTGGTTTTTACCATTTCACAGGCTTCGATAGCGGCGCCCATCGCATCATGGCGGGTGTTTACGGAGAAAAAAACCAAGCGATCAGGCGGCTCATTGAATACTATGCCCAGGCCATTGCGCCTACCCGGGAAGATCCGCTCTCCAAGCGCCCCTGGGCATTTTCCTGCTACAGTGACGGGACTGCCATCGATGCGGCCGCGCGCGTGGTCTATCGGGAACGGGTGGATTTGCAGCGTGCGTTTCCCGATCCGTTTGATGCCGACGGTTATTTGCAATGGTGGCGTACGCAGGCGCCCAGAGAATGCCCGCAATTATTCGATGCAAAGAACGAGCCGGCCAACCAACCACTAACTTTTGCCCTGACAGCCGGCTATTTAGGCGGTAAGCGCCTGCCGAATGACAGGCGCTTGATTTCCCTGTTAGGACAAGCCCTGAAGCAGCCAGCGCTGGCGCGCAGTCTAATTTCCCGCACCAGGCGAATTTGGCAAGAGGAAGGATGGTCAGCATTAATCAGGCGAATCAGGAAATAATCCCAAACACCCCAGATAAACCGTTATTCAGAAAGAACCGACAGCATGAATCAACAAGATAGGTTTGAATGGTGCCCTCAATCCAAATGGTGAATCACCCGATCAGGTTTTGAAATTAATTTCATCATTCGACAAAGTGTTCAAGACTGTCAGTCAAACAAATTATGTGGAAAACACTCCGATGCCCGTGTCGGCTGTGATCGTGAATTACAATGCCGGAAATCTGCTTGCTGAGTGCGTTGAGGCGGTCAAGGCACAAGTTCAGCAGATTGTCGTGGTCGATAATGCGTCTAGCGATAACAGTTTGAGCGAGCTGGCGAAGAGATGTTTGGCCGCTGACAAGCTGCAGGTCATTCGTCTCGATCAAAACATGGGTTTTGCGGCAGGTTGCAATATCGGTTTGCAGGCGACAGAATCGCCGTTTGTTTTGTTTTTGAATCCAGACTGTTTGCTGGGCCGGGAGGCGATCAATCGCCTGCGTCAGGTCATTGAAGCAGATGAGCGCGCGGGGATGGTTGGAGGGCGGCTACTCAATCATGATGGCAGTGAGCAAGGCGGAAGCCGGCGCGCGATGCCGACTCCCTGGCGGGCGCTGGTGCGTGCGTGCGGGCTGTACCGGCTGGCACCTTTTTTCCCCCGGTTGTTCTATGATTTTCATTTGCATCATCAACCCTTGCCGTCCACACCGATCGAAGTGGAAGCGATTTCCGGTGCCTTGATGCTGGTGCGGCGGGAAGCGATCGAGGACGTGGGCCCATGGGATGAAGGCTATTTTCTGCATTGTGAGGATCTCGATTGGTGCATGCGTTTTGGGCAACATAACTGGAAGATTCTATTTGTACCCGATGTGGAAGCCTTGCATCATCAGGGCGCATGCAGCCATGCCCGACCTTTTTTTGTGGCCTGGCACAAGCACAAAGGCATGTTGCGTTTTTATCGCAAGTTCTTTCTTGACCGTTATCCCGTGCTTTTGACCTGGCTGGTATCGATCGGTGTCTGGTTGCGGTTTGTGCTGGTGGTGTCGGTCAATGGCGTGGTGCATCTGATGCGTGTATTGGGTCTGCGGCATGGCTAGGAGGCTGTCTGAGAATAGACTGATCTACTGCGGACGAACCTGCCAGGCTGGATTTTTCGATCCTTTTCGTTGAATAGAACCACTATTCGCCTCAAATGATCGAAAAATCCCGCTCAGCCAGCTCCGCACTCGCTACGATCGCTATTCTCGGACAGCCTCCTAGACAGCGGATCGGTGTGATCGGCGCGTCCAGTTTTGTCGGTGAACCGCTGCTGGCGAGGTTATCGAACCAGGATTGGCAGGTCACGGCATTTATGCGCCGCAAATTGGATGAACTGCCGGCCCGGTTTCCATCGATTGCCTGGCGTGAAGTGGATCTTTCCCAAAGAGACGATCCGTCACAGGCGATCGAGGATAATATTCCGGTGTGGTTTTATTTGGCGCCGATCTGGACATTACCGGATTATTTTGACTTCCTGGCCGCGCAAGGCGCGCGCCGGATTGTCGCTTTGTCATCGACCAGTGTTTATACCAAGGGTGATTCTGATGATCCCGGTGAGCGGGAGGTGGCGCGTAGCCTGGCCGAGGGGGAGGAACGCCTGCGTTGTTGGGCACAAGGCAGCGGTGTGATTTGGACAGTGTTGCGCCCGACCCTGATTTATGGACAGGGGCGTGATCGGAATATCTCGGAAATTGCGCATATCATACAAAAATTCGGTTTTTTTCCGCTACTGGGAAAGGCCCGCGGTTTGCGTCAACCGGTTCATGTGGAAGACGTGGCGGAAGCATGCCTGGCTGCATTTTTATCCGGAAAAACGGGCAATCGCGCTTATAATATCGGTGGCAGTGAGATACTCACCTACCGGGAAATGGCCGCACGGGTTTTCAGGGCGATGGATCGGGCTCCCCGGCTGCTGCCAGTCCCCGAATGGATAATACAATTGGGCGTGACCGTCATTCGTACGCTACCCCGTTATCGATATTGGACTTTGGGAATGGCCAAACGCATGAATCGCGACCTCGTGTTCGACAATTCGGATGCGGTCTGTGATTTTGGGTATGCCCCGAGGCCGTTCAGATTAACCAAAAGTGATTTGCTTTGATAACCGGAAACCCCTGGCTGTCGTTTCGGCGTCTGGCAGCAAGCAGGATGGAAAAGCGGTGTACAGGGCGACCGGAGGTATCGAGTTGGCCATGAAGCCTGGGGAATGTCTGCTTCAATCGCCGGTTGCGAATGCGCAAGTCCCTGGCTGCAAGGCTGAAAGCTATCTATCACCCACATCAATTCATATGTTTATGACCTCTGATATTACTGCTTGTCTGGTAACAACCGGTTTCAGCACCGCATGCTGGCTGCAATCCCTTTACTCTTCGAAATTTCACAGCCCCAGGTCGTGCAAATCCAATAACGCATGGTATTCGAATGTCGCAGGCTGAGCGGTTACAAATGAAAGCAAGCAATACGCCACCCAGCGAACTGGGCCAGATACTGACCAGCTTCAAGCGCGTTTTCCGGACGGTGGGGGCGTTCAGTGCGGTCATCAACTTACTGATGCTGACCCCCGCGCTCTATATGCTGCAGCTTTACGACAGCGTTTTGACCAGCCGCAATGAAATGACATTACTGATGCTGACGCTGATCATGCTGGGTGCCTATATTTTCATGGGTGCCCTGGAGTATGTGCGAAGCTTTGTCCTGATCCGGGTGGGCGCGCAGTTTGATATGAAACTGAACCGCCGCGTCTATACGGCGGCATTCGAACAAAGCCTGCGGCAAGGGAATGGCAATGCGGGTCAGGCCCTGCAGGATCTGACCAATCTGCGCCAGTTTCTGACCGGCAATGCATTGTTCGCCTTTTTTGACGCACCCTGGTTTCCGGTGTATTTGTTGGTTATCTTTCTGTTCAATGTATGGCTGGGTGTATTCGCTTTATTCGGTACTGCAGTTCTGATATTGCTGGCCTATATCAATGAGAAGATTTCACATCAGCCTTTGGCGGAGGCCAATGCCGTGGCGGTCGCATCGAATACCATGGCCAACAATAACCTGCGCAATGCCGAAGTGATCGAAGCCATGGGCATGCTGCCCAATCTGCAGGCGCGCTGGTACGCCCTGCATGGTCGCTTCCTGAATTTACAGGCGCAAGCCAGTGAAAAATCGGGGGTGGTAACCGCCTTCAGCAAATCAGTATCGGTCGCATTGCAATCGCTGATGCTGGGCTTGGGCGCCTTGCTGGTGCTGGAAGACAGCATTTCTCCCGGCATGATGATTGCCGGTTCAATTTTGTTGGGCAAGGCGATCGGCCCGGTTCAATTGCTGATCAATGTCTGGCGGCAGTTTGGCAATACCCGCAGTGCTTATGAACGGCTTTCCAAGCTATTGGAGGAAAATCCCGCCCGTCAGCCTGGCATGGCGCTGCCCAGGCCGGAAGGAAAGGTTTCGGTCGAAAACATCATAGCCGGCCCGCCAGGCGCCAAGGTTGCCGTAATCAAAGGATTGAGTTTTGCGATAGCGCCAGGTGAAGTATTGGGTGTGATTGGTCCAAGCGGCTCGGGTAAATCCACATTGGCTAGATTACTGGTCGGTGTCTGGCCCGCAGCGACTGGCAAGGTGCGTCTGGATGGCGCGGATATCTACCAATGGAACAAGGATCAACTGGGGCCTCATGTCGGCTATCTGCCCCAGGATATCGAATTGTTTGCCGGTACCATCAGCGAGAATATTGCGCGCTTTGGTGAAATCGATCCCGAGAAAGTCATTTTGGCCGCCAAGCGGGCAGGTGTGCACGAGATGGTCCTGACCATGCCGAAAGGCTACGATACAGTCCTGGGCGAAGGCGGTGGTGGCTTGTCGGGCGGTCAGAAGCAGCGTATCGGCCTGGCGCGCGCCATGTATGGCGATCCCTCGCTGATCGTACTGGATGAGCCCAATTCAAATCTGGATGATGTGGGTGAGCAAGCGCTGCTGGCGGCCATTCTGGATTTGCGCAAGCGCGGCAAAACCATCGTGGTCATCACCCATCGCACGCGTATTCTGGGGGCCACGGCCAAGTTGCTGCTGTTGCATGAAGGGACAGCAAAATTATTTGGGCCCACGGAACAAGTCATGGCTGCGCTGGCCCAACAGCAGCAGACATCCTCAACAAAACCGGCACAACCCGCCGGGCTGAGCGCGGTGCCGGTATCAAAAACGATGGGATCGAACCGATCCTGAGTAGTTTGGGAATGATGAGAGTTGGCTTGATTTACGGGGAGACGTCCTGGACGTTGTTTGGCTATGACCAGGAACTGGCAGGATTTTCTTGTGGATTCCGGCCGGTTCCTGCAACCACAACAGCCGTTTAACAAGCCTGAAGGCATGGATTATATGAAGTTATCGGAACATAAAGAAGCAATGCTGATGGACGCTTCGCCAATGGAAGTTTCCAATCTGGTCAAGACTGATGAGACCAGCCATGCCCGCCTTGGCTGGTTGATCGTGTTGGTGGGGGTGGGCGGATTTTTGCTGTGGGCTTCTTTCGCACCACTGGACAAAGGCGTGCCATTGTCCGGCTCGGTGATGGTGGCAACCAACCGCAAAGCGGTGCAGCATCAGACGGGCGGTATCGTGGATGAAATCCTGGTCAAGGAAGGCGATATGGTCACGGCCGGCCAGCCTCTGGTGCGCATGAACGAAATCCAGGTTAAGGCCCAGGCGGAAGTGACCCGCGCCCAACTGATCACTGCGCGTGCGGTGGAGGCCCGGCTGATCGCTGAGCGCGACAATCAATCCGAAATCGATTTCCCGGATTCCCTGTTGGCGGCGGTTATGGATGATCCGCGTATTGCCGGCGTAATTGCGCTACAAAGACAGTTGTTCGTTTCGCGTCAGGCGGTGCTGGAACATGATTTGGCTGCATTGGCCGAGAATATCGCCGGTCTCAAGGTGCAATTGCGCGGCCTGGAGTCGTCTCGCGTCAGTAAAAATCAACAGCTGGCGCTGCTGAAAGAGCAGCTTGACAATTTACAGGCGCTCGCCAATGAAGGGTTTGTGCCGCGCAACCGGGTGCTTGAGCTGGAACGCACGCGTGCTCAGCTGATCGGTGATATTTCCGAGGATGACGGTAACATCGGGCGCACTCAACGGCAGATTGCGGAACTCAACTTGCGTCGGGCTCAGCGCGTCGAAGAACATCAGCGAGAAGTTCGCCAGCAATTGACAGACATCCAGCGTGAAGCGGAAGCATTGCAAAGCCGCTTGATCGCCCAGGACTTTGAATTGGCCAACGTGCTTGTCAAGGCACCAGTCGGTGGTATTGTCGTGGGCATCAATGTTTTCACGCATGGCGGGGTGATCGGGCCCGGTTTTCGCATGATGGATATCGTACCGAGCGAGGATATGCTGGTCATTGAAGGCCAGTTGCCCGTACACCTTGTCGACCGGGTGCATGCCGGTCTGGATGTTGATCTGATTTTCAGTGCCTTCAACCAGAACAAGACCCCGCATATTGCCGGTGAAGTCACGCAAGTGTCCGCCGATCGCCTGACTGATGAGCATACGGGTATGCCCTATTATCAGTTGCGGGCCCGCGTCAAGCCGGAAAGCATGCAGCTGCTGGCCAAACACCAGATCCGCGCCGGGATGCCAGTGGAGATTTTTGTCAAAACGGGTGAACGATCGCTGATGAATTACTTGCTGAAACCCATTCTGGATCGATTGCATACTTCATTGGGTGAAGATTAGTCGTGCGGCGTCAGGTAGTCAAACTGAAGGTTGTTTTGGCCTTGTTGTGGCAATTCAGTCAGGCACAGGCCATGGGATTGCTGGAAGCCTATGAAGAAGCGCTGCGCAATGATCCGGTTTTTCGTTCGGCTGTTCATGAAAACGAAGCGGGTCAACAGTCGGCCGAGATTGGGCTATCCGGTTTGCTGCCGACCCTGTCAATCACCCATGCCCACGGGATCAACCGCGGCACGATCAGTCAGGGAGGCATATCGGAACCGCTCGATTTCAACAATGAGGTGACGACACTGGCCTTGCGGCAACCATTGCTGAATCTCGAGGCGGTGGCCGGCTACCGTCAGGGCATCGCGGAAGCCAATTCCAGTCAGGCCAGATTTGCCGGCCATACGCATTTGCTGATTGTCCGGCTGGCGGAGGCCTATTTCAATGCCCTGCTGGCACAGGATCGCCTGGCGCTCGCCAATGCCCAGCGCGACGCCTTGGCCGAGCTCAAGCTAGTCAATGAACATATGTTGATGCGGGGAGAAGGGACCAAGACCGATGTATTGGAGACCCGCTCACGCTATGCGCTGGCCCAGGCGGAAGTGATCGAGGCCCAGGATGAATGGGAAGCCGCGCGCCTGGCGCTGGCCACCCTCACCGGACAACCCGTCACGCAACTGGATTCCCTGGGCGAAGCGTTCCGGGCACAGCCGATTCATCCTGCCGATTATGAGAGCTGGCGGGAAATGGCGCTGGTGCGCAATGCCGAATTGGTCACCCAACGGTATATGGTGGATTCCAGCAAGCAGGAGGTGGAGAAAAGCCGTTCCGGGCATGCGCCCAGGGTCGAATTGGTGGCGAGTCTTAGCCGCAATAATTCGGCCTCGTTTGTCACGGCTGACCGCAATGCCCGCCTGGCGAGTGTTGGCGTTGAGGTCAATATTCCACTGTATGCCGGGGGCCGGGTGAATGCCGTGACCAGTCAGGCGCGTGCCAATCAGGCACGCACCGAGGCGGATCTGGATGCGATGACCGATCAAGTGCTGCTTGAGTTGCGTCGGCAATATCAGTTGTTGCAAAGCAGCATCCTGCGGATCGAATCGCTGGAGATTGCGGTCGAGTCTGCCCAATTACTGGTTGAGGCAACTGAAAAGAGCATACGGGGTGGGGTACGGATCAACCTTGATTTATTGGATGCGCAAAGACAGCTGTTTTCCGCCCAGGTCGATCTGGCGGACGCACGCTATAACTATCTGCTTGCCTATCTGCGTTTGCGCTATGCCGCCGGTACGCTGCAGCTGGACGATTTGCGGAGCATCTCAGGGTATTTTGTAGCCAGTAAATAGAACCCGAAAAGCTCGCTTGGACAGACTGAAATGTCCGCTCAGGAGCCGTGAAGAAATAAGTGTGGAATTGGGCGCGTCTGGCGGGATGCAATGCAAGGCGGGAGGAGGAGTCATAGCAAGGCTATGGCGACGACGAGTAACGCCGCAGTGCGCCCGCCAGATGTGATCCAAATGTTACAGTTATTTTTGAGCGACTCCTTACTCCTTCATTGTTTCCATATATTGCTTGTGTAAATGCCTGAGCCAGACGAGTAATACCGCACTGACCGGTAATGCCAGCAGTATCCCGATAAAACCGAATAATTGACCAAAAGCCAGCAGGGCGAAAATGACCGCAACCGGGTGCAGACCGATGCGTTCACCCACCAACCGCGGGGTGATCAGCATGCTTTCGAGCAGTTGTCCCGAGCCGATCACAATCCAGACGGCGATGACACCGCTCCATTCCTGGAATTGCGTGATGGCGGTCAGGGTGGCGAGTGCAAAACCGACGATGGTACCGAGATAGGGTACGAATACCAATAGCCCCGCGACCAGTCCGATTGGCAGAGCGAATTCCAGTCTGACCAGCCACAAGCCGGTTATGAAATAGGTGCACATGATGATGATGACGGCAATCTCTCCTCGCAGGAACTCGGCCAGCACGCGATCCGTTTCCTGTGCCAGGGGAAAGATCTGCTTTTGCCAGACAGGCGGAATCAACTCTCCAGCCCGTTTGACCAGAACATTCCAGTCGCGCAATAAATAAAACAGCACCACCGGCACCAGGATCATATTCATTAAAAATTCCAGTATGGCCAGACCGCCGCTTTTCAAGGTGGGTAATACTTTTGCCGCGATCCCGCCCGCGCTTTGCCAGTGATCCATTAATACCTGCTTGAGCGAAGCGATATCGATCTGCAACTCGACGTTGAAATGGATTTCCAGCCAGGGAATCAGTCTGCTTTTGATGAAATCGAGAAAAAATGGGATCCGTTCGATCAGGCGAGAAACTTCTTTTTCAAACAGTGGCAGCATGATCAGTATCATGGCCGTGAATGCACCCATCGTCATTAGCATGACAAAAATGGTGCTGAGCGTCCTTGGAATTTTGTGGGCGGCCAGCCAGGTCACCAGCGGATTACAGATATAGGCGATGACTGCGGCGAGCAGAAAAGGCGTCAAGATAGGACTGAGTAGATAGATCAGTGCACTGACGACGCCAATGAGTGTCAGCCACCAGAAAAAATGTGAATCCAAGGAATGCTTGTTGTTCATTTACGGTAAAATCAGGCTTGTAAAGATCGCACTCTAGCCCTAACCCAGCGAGAACTCAACTTGACTGTATCCAATCCAAAAAATTCCATGACGCCGCAGACTTCCTATCGGGAGGCCGGTGTCGATATTGATGCGGGTAACCGCCTGATCGAAAAAATCAAGCCTTTTGCCCAGCGCACGCTTCGTCAGGAGGCATTGGGCGGCATTGGTGGCTTTGGTGCGCTGTTCGAGGTGCCTAAAAAATATCGTCAACCGATACTGGTTTCCGGCACAGATGGTGTCGGCACCAAACTCAAGCTTGCCTTTCAATCCAATCGACATGACACGATTGGCATAGATCTGGTCGCAATGAGTGTCAACGATATTCTGGTGCAGGGCGCCGAACCCTTGTTTTTCCTGGACTATTTTGCCTGCGGCAAGCTGGATGTGGAAACCGCCGCACAGGTCATCCAAGGGATTGCAAAAGGGTGTGAGCAGGCTGGCTGTGCACTGATCGGCGGGGAAACAGCCGAGATGCCGGGTATGTACCCGGAAGGTGAATACGATCTGGCCGGCTTTGCGGTTGGCGTGGTGGAAAAAGACCGGATCATAGACGGCAGGCAGATCACAGACCAGGATCTAGTCTTGGGCATTGCCAGCAGCGGCGCGCATGCTAACGGCTTCTCGTTGATTCGCAAAATACTCACGCAACATGCAGTGGATGCCGATACCCAGCTTGGCGATGTGAAGCTGCTGGATATCGTGCTGGCCCCTACCCGCATTTATGCCAAGTCACTGCTGGCATTGATTCAGGCCTTGCCGGTCAAGGGACTGGCACATATCACTGGCGGTGGTTTATTGGAAAACGTTCCGCGCATACTGCCGGAGACCGTGATGGCGCATGTCGACCGGCGCAGCTGGGTGCGCCCGCCCTTGTTCGACTGGCTGCAGCAGCATGGCAATGTGGCAGAGGAGGAAATGCTGCGCGTTTTCAATTGTGGCATCGGAATGGTCGTGATCGTTGCACCCGAGCATGGTCGGACTGCCATCGATATATTGAGGGCCAACGGCGAAACGGTCTGGCAAATCGGTACCATACAGCGGCGTGAATCCGGAGCTTGTGCGATTGCGATCGATTGAAGTGTGGATACCATGAAATCATTGGTCATCCTGATCTCCGGCCGTGGCAGCAACATGCAAGCGCTGCTGGAAGCCAACCTGCCAGCGGCTTCCATTACGGTTATCAGCAACAACCCGGCAGCTGAGGGCTTGGCGCTTGCCCAGGCCCGCGGCATAGCCACGCATGTCGTGGATCACCGGGTCTACGCCAGCCGGGAATCCTTCGATGCGGCGCTGGCGGAAGTTATCGATGCCTGCAAGCCCGATCTGGTCGCATTGGCTGGCTTCATGCGCATTCTTTGTGATCAGTTCGTCTATCATTACCAGGGTAAGCTGATCAATATTCATCCTTCCCTGCTGCCCGCCTTTCCGGGCCTCAACACCCATGCGCGGGCGCTGCAGGAAGGCATCAGGATTCATGGCTGCACGGTCCATTTTGTGACGCCTGAGCTGGATCATGGCCCGGTCATCATCCAGGCTGCAGTACCGGTGCTGAGCCAGGATACACCTGAAACGCTGGCAGCCCGGGTGCTGGCGCAGGAACACCGCATTTATCCCCAGGCAGTCCACTGGTTTTTGCAGGAACGTTTGACCCTGGTCGACGGTCATGTAGAAATCATAGGTGTTAATCGTGAACAGCAAGTTTTGTATTCACCGGGTCTGGAACCATGAGATATTTGTTGCTTATCGTAATGTTAGGCTGGACTGCCAGTATGGCGCTGGCGGGCGATTTGCCGGCGCGGATTGAAATCGATTTTGCACTCAATGGCAGTATCGGCAAGGGTAAGGCGCATGAAACCATTATCATCCAGCAGGAACAAAACAACCGCCAATATGCCATCCAGAGCGAGATTTCAGCCAGCGGTTTTCTCCGCCTGATCAAACCCGGCAGTATCGTTCGTGCCAGCCACGGCAAGATCAACCAGGCCGGCCTGCAGCCGATGCGCTTTACCGACCAGCGTGGCAAAAAGGCAGCGCGCGAAGTCGAGTTTGACTGGGACGGGCAGCGGATAGTCTATCGGCGCAAGGGCAAGCAGATGGAAACGAGTTTGCCAGCTGGTGCACTGGATAAACTCAGCCTGCCCTATCATTTTATGTTTGCGCCCCTGCCAGAAGCGGAAGTCACGCTGCATGAAACGGATCACCGCCGCCTGCAGAGCGCACGCTATCGCGTCAGCCGGGAAATGCTCGAAACACCGATGGGAACGCTTGCAACCATCGTCCTGACCAAGCAGCAAGCGGCAGATGATCCATTCCGCAAGCAAATCTGGCTTGCGATCGATCACCATCTGCTGCCAGTGCGTATTGTATCGACGGAGAAAGGTGGGCTGGAAGTGGATCAGATCGTGACCCATATCCATTACCGTGATGAGGATGACGGTCGATGACCCAACGCTTCTTGCCATGCGCCTGACTCCCGAATATCTCGATTTCCTGATTGCGGCGATGCGCAAGGTGCTGCCGTTGCAAGCCCCGGCAGATACCCTGCTTCGCCAGTTTTTTCGTGATCATCCGCAACTGGGGCAGCATGAGCGGGCGATGATCGCTGAAACCGTATTCGGTGTCCTGCGCCATCGCCTCTTTCTGGAAGCCATCACCGAGAAAGCAACCGCTCGTGAACTGGTGCTGGCTTATCTGGCCAGGTACCAGGGCATGAACTTGCGGGAATTGATTCCCCTGGTGCGGGAGGCTGAAGCTAAATGGATCCCGCAAATCAAGGCCAGGTCACCAGCGACCCAGCCGCTTGCGATCCAAGCGGAATTTCCAGAATGGTTGATCGAAAAGCTGCAGGCATTCCTGAGCGACGATGCGATCGTACGTCTTGGTCAGGCCTTGCAGCAACCCGCCCCACTCGACCTGCGTGTCAATACATTGCTTGCCAAGCGCGATGAAGTACTAGCTCTGCTGAATCAGGAGGGCATCGAGGCGCATGCAACACCCTTTTCACCGGTGGGGATTCGTTTGGCGGGCAAACCGGCAATCAACCGGCATCCGTTGTTTCTTTCCGGCAAAATTGAAGTACAGGATGAGGGTAGCCAAATACTGGGTTTCCTGCTGGCTCCGAAACGTGGCGAGATGGTGGTCGATTTCTGTGCCGGGGCGGGAGGCAAGGCCCTGCTGCTCGGCGCTTTGATGCATTCACGCGGGCGTTTGTATGCTTTTGACGTTTCCGAGAAGCGGCTCAACAACTTCAAGCCGCGACTCAAGCGCTCAGGGCTGTCCAATGTGCATCCACAACGGATCGATAGCGAGCGGGATAGCAAGCTCAAACGCCTGGCAGGAAAAATTGACCGGGTATTGGTTGATGCGCCATGCAGCGGCTTGGGCACATTACGTCGTAACCCGGATTTGAAATGGCGCCAAAGCCCCGAGAGTGTCGAAGAGCTGATCCAGAAGCAGAGAGCCATTCTGACTGCCGCAGCCAAGCTGCTCAAGCCTGGTGGCCGTCTGGTCTATGCCACTTGTAGTCTGTTGCCGGAAGAAAACCAGGCAGTTGTTAAAAATTTTCTGGCCGATCATCCCGATTTTTCGCTGCTGAATTGCCAGCAACTGCTTGCGCAGCAGCAGCTACACTTGCCAGCATTAGAGACCGGGGAATTCTTGCAACTTTCCCCGTTGCAGCATAATACCGATGGATTCTTTGCTGCGGCCCTCGAATATTCGAAAACCACCACCAACACTTCATCCTGAAAACCGTAGCGGGTATCTCTTCAGGACGAGCGAACACGGCACCCATATAAAAAGGGGCATACGCCCCTTTTTATAGCCTAACGGTTATCCAACGGCCCCGTTATGGCCATGTTGCTGTTATTTCAGGTCCGCAATGCCGGCACCAAAGTTGATATGGAATGCGGCGCCATCTATGACCAGCGCAGGAACAGATTTCACACCAGCCGCTTCGGCTTCGGCGATGCGGGATTTATCTGTGCCCAGATGCACGCTTTCGACCTCGTATTTGGAGGGGTCGATCGCATTGGCAACAGTTTGCTCGGCAGAGACACAAACGGGACAACCTGCATGGTAGAAAATGGCTTTAGCTGCCATATGATATTTCTCCTTTATCAAAAAGCAAATGTAAATGTAGATGTGAGTAAAGAATAACGAGAGCCGGGTAACGCTTGATTGCGATTGAACAAATCTCAAAACATTCCCAGCCAGTTTTTCTCGTTATCAATCATTCTACAACATACTACATGAAATGCCATATTTGTTCTCAATAAGGCGGTGGGGCCGGCGGACTTCCGGGCGGTGGCGGAGGAATGTATCGCCCAGAGGGTTGCTGTGGCGGTGGGTAGTCGTAACTGCTGTGCCCACCAAGTCCTTCGCTCAGCTGCGCGGAGACGGGTACGCGGTGACCGTTGGCATACATGCATTGTATATAGGCGATGTCATAACGTTCCTGACGGATCATGCCGGAAGACTGTGCGGCGCCACTGCCAGCCAGCCCGCCTCCAAGAAAGCCGGTGCCTGCCCCAATGGCAGCACCCCGTCCACCGCCCAGCGCAGCGCCTGCCGCGGCACCCAGCGCGGCACCCACTGCAGCGGTTTCCACGCCACTGGAGATGGCGGCCTGTCTAGGGGTCTGCGCGTCGATTTGCTGACTGGCGAATTGACGGCACAGAAAATCATCGCTGCGGAACTGATCGAAATTCTTGCCAGCACCTGGCAGCACCATCACACTCGGCCCGGAGGGTACATGCACGCATGCCACCAGCAGCGCCACGGGCAGGAATACGATAGATCGGGAAATATTTTGCATCACATGCTCCTGAATTATTGCGTCGGTCTTGGCGGCACTTGTATCCATCCGCCAGGACAACTTTTCACTTCCGGATAATATCCAGCCGGATTCTCACAATAGTACCAATAATTGATCGTTGACGTTACCCGTGCAGGGGGTGCTTGCTGAATCACGCTCGGCTGTTGAATATAAACCGGTGGCGTGGCTGGTACAACGACGATCGGGGGATAGACAGGGGGGTAGATTGTAGTGGGATAGGCCGGCCAGTAGAAAGGGTCATAAAAAGGCCTGTAATAGGGCCGATGGATGGGCCTGTAGTAGGGCCGGTAAAAGGGAGCTGGCCTCCCATAGGTAATGCTGCCAAAAAATCGGGTATTGGGCGTATGGTAGCTGTAATGTCCGCCATAGCCGAAGGCGCTGGTCCGGCGGGCCGTTCCAAAAGCGGGGTTCGGTCTTCCGGCTATGCGGCCAGGGGCAAAGCCCGGGTTTGCGCGCTGGTATCTATGGTTGTGAGTGTGTCCCGCCCATGAAGCATCCTGCCATAGCATGGTCATCAGTGCCAAAGACAGGTAAAACCAGCCGTTCTTTTTCATATACAGCTCCTTATTCACGACAAGCTTATCTTAGGGCTCGTTAATGAATAACTTGCGCATACGCAAGTTATTCATTAACGAGCCCTTAAGTTGCATGCTACCTTTTAATGAAAACTTAGGCCACCATTCTAGATGAAGGTTCAGGCGGGTGAAGAACCAGATGTGAACATAGCATAACAGGGAGAATTATCTTTTTTTACAATATGTTAATCTTGTCAGCCTGTTATTTGCGAGGAGATCCGGGTTAAAATTATGCGCCCGTGTGCAAGTCGCAGTGGGTGGATTGAAGCCCTGGTAGCAGGTAGGCGGATTCTGTTTGCGATTTCACGCGCATGAACGAATCATTTTTAAACTATTTAAAGGAATTGTGGATGTCTGGACTTTTGAATGCATTTTCACGAGCGACCATTAATCTTTTCAATCCCCGTATGTTATGGCTATGGGGCTGGCCGTTGCTGGCGGCCGGCTTGTTCTGGGGAGTGATCGGCATGTATTTCTGGACACCCTTGTCCGGCTGGTTGTTGACGGTGTTGCCAGTCAGCGAATTGCAGGATTGGCTGGAGGCTTCGAGCCTGCAAGCGGTCGCCGAAGGAGTGGAAGCAATGTTCAATTTGATCATCTTTATCATTTTGATCGTGATTACCAGCCTCGTGATCACCGCTATGTTCGCTATGTCGGATCTGGTCAATTTTGTGGCAAAGCGCTATTACCCGACAATGGTCCGGATGCAGGGTGGAACCGTTGCCGGCAGTCTGCGCCATATGATTTCGGCGCTGATTGTTTTTATCGTGATTTGGGCCGTCACTCTTCCCTTGTGGTTCGTCGGCATCGGCCTGCTGGTACCGTTGTTGGCGGCGGCGTATCTGAATCAACGCTTGTTTTGCTATGACGCACTGAGTGAACATGCCGACCAGTCGGAATTGGAGCAGTTGCTGGCAGCGGACCGTCCCGCCCGCTGGGGACTTGGTTTTCTGACGGCACTGTTGCAATTCATACCATTTATAAACTTTTTCGCGCCAACCCTGACCGCCCTGGCCTTCATACATTTCGAACTGGCGCGCCTGTCGCAACTGCGTCGTCAAACAGGCTGACCGGCACCGGCATTGACATGCTTTTCCAATGATTTCCGTGCGTAAAGTTTTGCCCCGTCGCGCCGTTAGCACATAGACCGACCATTTGGAAAAAGTACAGAATGCCATATAGTAATTTAAAACTTTTGATCATCGACCATTCCGAAGCGGATGTGAATCGGCTGCGCGAGGATCTGGCCAGAAACGGCAAACAATTGCTATACAAACATGTCGATAGCCTGGCCGGTTTCCAATCGGCATTGAACGAATCCAGCTGGGATGCGATTGTTTCGGAGTATTCGATGGCGGGGTTCGATGCGCTGCGCGCACTGGATCTGCTGAAGGCCAGTAACCAGTTCATTCCTTTTATTGTCTATACGTCGGTGACTGATGAACAGACCGTGCTTTCCGTGCTGCGCAAGGGCGCGAGTGATTGTGTCCAGAAAGGGCATTCGATGCATCTCAAGATGGTGATTGACCGGGAACTGGAATACATGGATCTGAAGCGCAGAAAACGGCAGGCCGATAGCTATATTTACCGCATGACGTATTTCGACGAGCTGACTGGCCTGCCCAAGCGCAACCTGTTTTGCGAGAAGGTTGCAAGCCTGCTCTCCGATGATGCGCGGGAAGACGGTACATTCTCCGCTATTTATTTCATCGATGTCGATCGCTTGCCACGCATCAACAGCACATATGGTTTTTGCGTCGGCGACATTCTGATCCAGCAGCTGGCGAATCGTTTGTCAATCTATAGCAACAGGGAGTGTATCCTGACGCGTATCGATGGCAGCAAATTTGCTTTCTTCCATGCCGGCCTGACCAATGTTCACCAAGTGCAATTGTTTGCCAACCAGATTTTGCGGCTGACCGCAACCCCTTTTACCATCAACAACCTTGAGCTCTATGTCACCCTGAACATGGGAATTTGTATGTATCCCGATGATGGTAAGAATATAGAGATGTTGCTGGCCAATGCCGAGAATACGCTGTCCTTCAGAAAGGAAACTTGGCGCAACACGTATAAATTCTATGCCAAAGAGATCGGGGAAGCCTCATCGCAAAGAATGGATCTCGAATTGTCGTTGCGGCGTGCGATCGACAATAAGGAACTGGTCTTGCATTACCAGCCAGTGATCGATCTTGGCAGCCACGAGATTATCGGTGCCGAGGCATTGGTCCGCTGGAACCACCCTGAATTCGGACTGCTCATGCCGGACAAATTCATTCCGATTGCCGATGAGACCGGTTTTATCATTGAAATCGGCAAGTGGGTCTTGTATGAAGCCTGCAAGCAGGCAAAGGCCTGGCAGGAGATCGGCCATGAATCGATTTTTATCGCGGTCAACATATCCGCCATTGAGCTGGACCAGTCCCAATTGATCAATCATGTTGCAGGCGTGCTGCATACCACCGAACTGAACCCGAACCGGCTGGAGTTGGAAATCACCGAATCCGTACTGATGCAGGATGCAGAAGCCAGTATCAGAACCCTGCATGAACTCAAGCAAATGGGGGTCAGAATTGCGGTCGATGATTTTGGAACGGGCTATTCATCCTTGAGTTATCTGCGGCGCTTTCCGATCGATATCATTAAAATCGACCGCTCGTTTGCCAAGGATATGGGGAGCGATTCCGATAATTCGGCCATAGTGACGGCGATCATTGCGTTGGCAAAAAGCCTGGATTTGACAGTCGAAGCCGGGGGAGTCGAGACCCAGGCACAGCTGGATTTTTTGCATAAAGCCGGCTGTCATCATGCCCAGGGCTATCTGTTCAGCCATCCAGTTACGGCAGACAAGCTTTTTGCGCTGATCGAGCAACGCAAAACCGGCACAGTTTAATCGCACAGGTTCTCTTGCAATCCGGAATGTACCAGTCAAGATGCGCCCAGTGCGCGCCGGTAAGCATCCAGACACCGTTTACGTGCCCAGGCATGTTCGACGATGGGCTGTGGATAGCTCGGTGCATTCAGGTCCTTGATCCAGGCACCAATATAGCGTTTATCCCGGTCGAATTTATCGGCCTGTGTCATCGGATTGAAAATCCTGAAATAGGGTGCTGCATCGACACCACAGCCAGCCACCCATTGCCAGTTGCCCACATTGCTGGCCATCTCATAATCCAGTAATTTTTCGGCGAAATAAGCTTCTCCCCAGCGCCAGTCGATCAACAGATGCTTGCACAAAAAGCTGGCTGTGACCATGCGCACCCGGTTATGCATAAAGCCGGTTTGATTGAGTTGACGCATGCCGGCATCCACCAGCGGATAACCGGTCATGCCCTGGCACCAGTACTTGAATTCGCTTTCATCATTGCGCCAGGCAATATGCTCAAAGCGTGGTTTGAAGCAGCTTTCAGGCGTATGTGGAAAATGCCATAAAATCTGGCTGAAGAATTCCCGCCAGATCAGCTCGTTGCAAAAAGCTTCTGCGCCAGCCTGCTCGCTTTCATGAAAGATCTTGCGGATGCCGACAGTTCCAAAGCGCAGATGCGGGCCCAGCCGGGAAGTGCCCTCGCATGCGGGAAAATCGCGGGTGTCACGATAGTCGTGCAGCCATGCATGCCCGGTGCGAGCGGCCGGCACCCTGATGGCTGAACGTTTGAAACCGATGTCAGCCAGGCTCAAGCTGGGCAGGTCAATATGTTTGAGTAGATTTCCCCAGTTTGGTGAGGTCGTTTCTGCACAGGATTTCTTTTCACGCCAGACTGTTTTCCAGCGCCGCATATAAGGGGTATAGACCACATAGGGCTGGTTGTCCGGTTTGACAATTTCGCTGGTTTCGAATAGGACATGATCCTTGAACGAGAGAAATTTAATCCTGTGGCGGCCGAGCAAGGTGCGTATCTGCGCATCGCGCTGCCTGGCATAGGGTTCATAGTCATGGTTGGCGTAAACAGCCGCAATGGAATAGCTGTGTACGAGCTGCTCGAACACGGCCGCTGGCTGGCCGTGATATAGCGCCAGATTGCTGCCATGTGGTTGCCGTAGCTGTGATTTCAGTGTTTGCAGGGTATCGAAGATAAATGTCACCCTGGCGTCATCCCGAGGCAAACCGTCCAGAATATTGGGATCAAAAATGAATATCGGTACAACCGGATGCCCAGCGGCAAGCGCCTTGCCCAATCCGGTATTGTCTTCCAGGCGCAGATCCCTTCTGAACCAGAAAATGGTGACTGGTGGTAAATTATCGGATCTGGAGATGACAGCTTGCGTGTTTTTGGGTTGAATAGTCATGTCGTCTTGTGGTCAGCTGTCCTGCCTATGCTTGAAGGGCATTCGGTCGCTGCATTATCGTTACTGCAAAATAAATAAGGTTTTACGTGATTCAGAAAAAATTTCCAAGCTTGCTGCCGATTGGTGCCGATTCTGCGAATAATTTCCATGTACCGTCTGCCCTGCAGAGACCGTATTCCAACCTGACTGCCATCACTCAGCAAGCGCTGTCAGCCGGTTGCAGGTGGCCAGGATGAGCGGGACAGGACTGTCAGCCGTGCTCGCATATCACGAAGCCAGCAAGCATCGATTGGAAGGCTATGCTCCTGGCCCTGGCGGGTTGGATTGGCCAACCAGCCTGATCCTTTTCGTCGATATCCAGGCACGCAAATTTGTAATTTGCCATTACGAACATCCAGCCTGCAGGCTGCATTTGCCGACCTTCGCAGCGGCCAGCGGCCAGCACCGGCCGCCACGGATCTCGCTGGCCTGGGGACATTGCTGGAACTGAGTTTCGGTCTATCGGCGTGGAAGGAAAGCGGCGATACCCGCTGGGCATTGCGCTGCAATCCCTCCAGTGGCAACCTGCATCCCACCGAATGCTATGTGCTCACTGCTGAAAGCAACGGTTTGGCGGGTGGCTTGCACCATTATGCCAGCCATGATCATTGTCTGGAACAGCGCGCCGCAGCCCGTTCGGATTGGGGCGCGCCGATGGCTGGCGGCTTCGTGCTGCTGCTGACAGCCGTTCACTGGCGTGAAGCCTGGAAATATGGTTTGCGGGCCTATCGTTATTGTCAGCATGATTGTGGTCATGCCTTGGCAGCGGTCAGCTATGCCGCCGCAACATTGGGTTGGCGTGCGCAGGTCTTGGAAAACTGGAGCGATTCGGCATTGGCAGCATTGAGCGGTGTCTCGCGCCGGGAAGATTTCGCTGAATATGAGACTGAGGCGCCCGAGGTCGCGCTATGGGTGGGCAGCCGCGACCCGGATCCAAGCTTATGCACGGCACAAGCTGCAATTGTCTTGGCGGAAGGGTTGCGGTTCACCGGTCACGCCAATCGCCTGAGCCCGCAGCATCGCCATTGGGAGGGGATCGATGCCGTGCAGATGGCGGCTGCACGGCCAGCCGTCACTGCTTCCTTGCACGCACCGTTGCCACCATGGCCGCCTCTCGCACCGATAACCGGTATGCAGCAAGCCGCCACACTCATTCGCCAGCGCCGCAGCGCGGTCGCTTTTGATGGCATGACCGCGTTGCCCGCCGATCACTGGTTTGCGCTGCTCGACGCATTGCTGCCACGCCCGGGGCTTCCGCCCTGGACGGTCTGGCAGCGGCCGCCGCGCATACATCTGGTTTTGTTTGTTCACCGCGTTCAAGCGGTGACGCCAGGCATTTACCTTCTATTGCGCGCACCCTCGGCAGCGCCGACCTTGCGCCAGGCCTTGCGCGCGGATGCCGAGTGGGCAGCTGTCGCGGGGGCGCCTGATCACCTGGGCCTGTACCGCTTGTTTGCCGGTGATGTGCGCCAGGCGGCGCGCGTGATCAGCTGTCATCAGTCTATCGCTGCCGACGGCTGTTTTTCACTCGGGATGCTGGCCGAATTCGAGTCCAGCTTGCACGAGGGGGCATGGCGTTACCGCGAGCTGTTGCATGAAGCGGGCCTGATCGGTCAGGCGCTATACCTGGAGGCGGAAGCCGCCGGCTTGCACGGGACCGGGATCGGATGCTACTTCGATGATGCCCTGCATTCGCTGCTGGGCCTATCGGGCCATGCCTGGCAATCACTCTATCACTTTACAGTGGGTGGACCGGTCGAAGACCCGCGTCTGCGAACCCGACCCCCCTATGCCCACCTTACTGCCCGGCAAACATGCTGATCAATGCGGGCGGCCGTAGCTGACATGTTCCCAGAGACGAATGGCCGGACAGGCCGATGGGTCAAGTGGGTGAGACGGCAATTGCTGGGGTGTCTTCTGCTGGCCTTGCCGGTGGTAGATGCCATCGGTCAGGATGTTATTGACCCGGAAGCGCGCACTGTAGTGCAAGCGAGCGGATTTCTGGACATGTATTACGGATTTGACTTCAACCAGCCTGCCAGCAACACAAGGCCCGATTTCCTGTTCAACCATCACCGTCATAACAAGATTCATGCCAATCTGGCCCTGCTCCAGTTGCATCTCGATCAGGACCGGTATCGCGCCAACTTGGGTGTGATGGGGGGCACCTATGCGCAGCGCAATCTGGCGCATGAACCGAAATTATTGCGGCATGTATATGCTGCCAATATGGGCGTGGCTCTCAATCAGCGCAGCAGCCTCTGGCTGGACGTCGGTGTAATGCCCTCCCATATCGGGTTTGAAAGCGCGATTTCGGCAGACAACCCCACTCTGACGCGCTCGCTTGCTGCCGAGAATTCACCCTATTACCTGGCAGGCGCACGCCTGAGCTGGGATGCGAGCCCTAACTGGCAGTTCGCAGCCCTGGTCGTCAGCGGCTGGCAAAGAATCCGACCGGCCACCGGTAACTCGCTGCCAGGTGTCGGCACGCAGGTGACCTATACCTTGGATGCGCGCTTTTCCCTGAACTGGAGCACCTTCATAGGCACGGATGATCCGGATAGAAACCGGCGGCTGCGTATTTTCAATAATTGGTATGGCACCTTTCAGGCAACGGACAGGTTGAGCCTGTTCGCCGGTTTCGATATGGGCATGCAACAGACCGCGAAAGGCAGCTCGGCTTATGATGTCTGGTTTACACCGGTGGTGATTGCCCGCTACCGGTTCGCTGACAAATGGCATCTTGCACTGCGCGGAGAATATTATGCCGACCCTGACGGTGTCATTGTTGCGCCAGAAACCGGCCAGGGATTCAGCGTCGTCGGTTTGTCGGCGAACATTGATTACGCCGCATTCCGGCATATGCTATGCCGGATGGAAGCACGCTGGCTGGGCAGCAATGATGCTGTGCTGCCCAGGCGGGAAGCGATGGCCCGGGACAGCATGGCAGTGATCGGCTCGATCGCGGTGAGGTTTTGAGTGGTGTCCGCGTGCTCCCGGCAGGCAGCTTGGTCTCGCTGCCTCAAGACATGGTAGCCAGCAGCCACCCCGCCGTGCTGCTCCCGAGCACGACCAGCCACGGCGGCAGCTTCCAGAACATGAGTGCCATCAATGCGACCAGTGCCAGCCCGAAGTCCTGCGGCTGGTATATTGCGTGGATCCATACCGGCTGATAGAGCGCTGCCAGCAGCAGGCCCCGACCACCGCCGCATTGATGCCGGCCAGAAACGAGGCATTGTTGATCCAGCTCATGGGCATCACTTCGGCCTGCAGCAATGGCAGGATGACATGACCGCCACCAAATACCAGCGAGCCGGACCGGTAGCAAGCATGCGAGTTTTCAGGTGTGTTGAGCAATCGGGGAAACATGAAACTAACGATTTGTTGTTATGTGGGTTTTATGATTGATAACATCGACGTGATCCGTCGGGTGCGCTTGCGCACCGTCAAACTCTGGCCACCGCCGGTAAATCGCCTGGCATAACAAAAATCGGTGCACAAGTGCATCCTTGCGGCCATCCAGGCATTTTTCAGTGGCAAGGTATCGCCGCAATGGCTATCACGTTGAGGAGATGGGCCTGGAACGGAAATTACCAAACAGCTGCTTAGAAGCTTGTAGTATAAACGATCACATTATCGATCAAACGCCGGTTTCCGGTGATCTGTAAGAGGGGCTCTGTGGAACTTGTTTTGATAGGTGTCGCGGCATTGCTCACTTCCGGTATGACGTTTTTCTCCGGATTTGGACTGGGGACGATTCTGATGCCGGTGTTTGCGTTGTTTTTTCCGGTTCCGCTGGCGATTGCGGCCACTGCAGTGGTGCATTTTGCCAACAATCTTTTCAAATTCGGCCTGATGGCCAGCCAGGCAGACTGGCGGGTGGTGGCGCGTTTCAGTATCCCGGCCGCAGGGGCGGCCATGGCGGGTGCGGGGCTGCTTGGTGTGATCGATCGGCTGCCGGTTCTGATGAGCTATACGCTGAATGAAGCGACATTTGAGATCACGCTGACCAAAGCCGTGATTGGCGCTCTGATCATCGTGTTCGCCTGGCTGGAGCTTTGGCCGCGTTTCCAGGCGCTGGCATTTTCTCCGCGCTGGCTGCCGCTTGGCGGTATTTTGTCAGGTTTTTTTGGTGGTTTGTCGGGCAACCAGGGCGCTTTGCGCTCGGCCTTCTTGCTCAAGGCAGGCCTGTGCAAGGAAGCTTTTGTGGCGACCGGTATTGTGTCAGCGGTCATCGTCGATATCTTTCGCTTGATTGTCTACAGCATGGTCTTCATGGCCAGCCATTTTGCCGTGTCCCGTGAACTGGCCGCACCTGTGATCGTCGGCTCGCTCTGTGCTTTCATTGGGGCGTTTGCTGGCAAGCGGATACTGCACAAGATTACGCTGCACACCGTGCGGCAGGTGGTGGCGGGTGCTATGTTTGTGATCGGATCAGGATTGATGCTCGGTATCGTCTGATGAACAATCAGTCTAACAAAAGGGGACGCTACCCTTTTTTCTTTCCAGGACGCCCTATCGGACGATACTGTAATACTCTACCCGCAATTTTTTCCAAGCTTTGAACAAACTTCTCCGT
>NZ_FNOY01000076.1 GCF_900107165.1 Nitrosomonas halophila | reverse complement strand
TTCTGCTTCCGAGGCGCTTTCCCTGCTCTTCGCTGGGAAACTGCCTGATTTTATGTTGCAGAATGACTGAGAGAAAGAATACGCTGAATAGTTACGAGTAAAATTACATTGAACTCTATCTTAATAATCCGGCAAGCAATGCATTGTTGGATCGAATGTTCGCAGGCGGGACAGCAAGCCCGTGGCGGACACGATGCCGCGGCTACGGATGGGGTAACCAGAAACTTCAAGCGATCTCGCAACCCATGTATTGCAGGTATTGAAAGCGTGGAATGATCCCCTGGCACGATAGAAACGGCTGTTGCCGTACAGGCCCGGCCCGAGTGAGACCATGCGCCGCCCCTCTGCATAGTCGAAGCTTTCCGCAATGAAACCCAATAGGCGTTGATAGCCCACTCGAGGCAGGGTAAGCGCGACGATCGTCACATCACCCCAAAAAAAACGGTGCGGGGTTTCCGGAATCGAAACCACATGCAGCACCGAATCGGTTGGCCAGAACATCGCCCGGATGGCGAGAATAATCGAGGTCTTCCGGGCCTGGTAGTATTTTGCATCGCCCCAACCCACTTCAATGTAATTCCCGACGGTCCAGTCGCTGGACAATCCCGGCACCACCGCCAGCAAGTCCTCGCGCTTGACCACGATGCCCGTATGCAAGCCATGATTGACCACGTAAACCAGCTCGCATGGATGCAACTCGGGTGTGGGCATCATTTCCGCAGTCATGCCCTTGGCAGGGATGAGCATCCATAACAGCCACACCCCCCCCCCCGCAGAATGTTCCGCCCCATCCGGGGTGGCCATGCAAGCCAACTTCTGAACGCAATCGGGACAGACATCATGGGACTACCAACCAGCCAGGTAAAGACGTCGATGGAGTTTCATTGTGGCAGACTCCCCAGGTGTAGCAAAGAAACCGGCGTTGCCCTCAACTGAAGGCATCTTGCAGCGATACGCCCCCGCGTTCAGCAAGCCTTGCGCTCCATCAGATAGCACAAGCAATCCTGACGGATAATTTTTGCATCGCATGTCAGCATGGCCGGCATCAGGAAGCGTTTTGTCACCAATAAATTATCACGTCGTGCAAAATACTGTTCGGTCACATCCTGCCCGTGGCCATTCGTCGCCCTCAGACCCAGCGAGGCATGGCCATCGATCAAACCAAACGAGGTACCAGGCTTGAGTTCGCGAAAATTCAACTGGTCCAGTGCAGGATCGAATTTGAGTACGCCCGGCCCCTGGCCAAAGCCGAATGTGGTGTGCTCACAAACTTTAACCGTGGCGACCGTATGGAACAAGTCGATATCGTGTTTGGGAAACAGACGGGCGGGAAAGGCCTGTAAATGCAGGCAGGCCTCAAGAAACTGTAGTGCATGTTCAACACTGCCGATGCTGCCCGGCTTGCCACACTCCAAGGCGACTGCGGGGCAACGAGCGGCAAAGGCACTGGTTTGGGTTCCGAGCGGTTGCCGGAAATAGACCACGGTGCGGCTGAATAAGGTCGCCAGATAATAGTTCGCATCCTCCAGCCAGGTGATGCAGGCATAATGCGGATTGGTGCCGGTATTGTTGTGGATATCGACGCTGGCAAACAGCGGACAACCCTCCATTTCGTTCACCACGGCCCGCATCAACGCGCTTTCCGGTAGTTCGGGATTCGAAGTGCCCGGCCATATCCGATTATAGTCCGGCTGATGATCGAGACGACGCAACCGCCAGCGTGCTGCCTCGACATTGCCGATGAATATCGTCAGACTGCGCGGCAACCTAACGGCTGCATATTTGGCAAGCAGCTTTCGGATCGCCAACCAGCCGGTATCTTCATTGCCATGCAGCAAAGTGGAAACGAACAATCGGTCCTGACGCTCTCCTTCGAGATGAATCAGCGTCGGGCCACCCAGCAACTCAAGCAGCGCATCACTGGATGCCGCCAACAGCGCCGGTGGCACTGCATGCAAAATGCGTAATTCCGGATTCATATGCCCCATTCATGCACAGGTGCCCCGCTACGTTGATTCTCCAGATATTTGGCCGTCAGGTCAAAAAAATTACGGTCATGGTCATTCAAGTAGGCACGCTGCCAGGCGGCACCTGTTTGGCGAGATTTCACGCGTGCCTCAATGATGTTCAGATACCGCCGGCGGGAATCCCGATCGATGCCGAGCATGGTCAGACCATAGTCCGCGATCGGCAGCAGTTCATCCTGAATCAGACTGGCGGCATTCACCATACGTTGTTCGCCTGGCCAGTCAAGCGTGGCTTCCAGTCCATATTGGGCGGCACGGTAAAAATTGGCATGCGCAGCTGAAAACAGCAAATCGGTTTCCGGTGGCCGGATCTGCTCGGCCAGATAATGCACCGCCCCGTAATAAAAAGCCGCGCTGGCAATCTGATCCAGAATACTGGGGCCGGCCGCCATGACGCGTTGTTCAATCCGCACATGCGGCTGGCCCGCGTTGTCGAATCCGATCAATGGACGGCTCCAGCGCCAGATGGTGCCATTGTGCAGCCGCAGATGATCGAAACGAGACGGCGGGGTATCAAACTGTATTGGCAGCAAGGCTGCATACATCTTGAGGTTTTCCTCGAAGCACTCCCAAACGCTCGACTCCAGATAGCCGGAACCGAATGTCACGCGCTCGGCAGCCTGCTCGCCCAGATTGACCGCCTGTTCAAACAGGGGAATGCGTGTTTCTTCCCATAGCGTGTGCTGAAAAAGAAAGGGGGAATTGGCCGTGACCGCGACCAATGGCGCGCACAGCATGAGTGAGGCATTGTAGTAGCGCACGGCTTTTTCCACAGGCACCTGCAAGTGCACCTGAAACGAGGTGGCAGCCGCTTCCAGCATGACGTCCATTTGCGACAAGGCCAGCCGCTCTTCGCCGCTGATGTTGATTTGGATCGGCCGCCCGCCGCGCAGCTTGATCACTTCGGTATTGAGCGCGCTAAACCGATTCAGTGAAGAAATGTTGGCCAGGCACAGATCCTGCTCCCGAACAGTCGGCAAAATTCCTATCAGAATCAAGGCGTTGTCCAGATCATGCGCTTTTTTCATGCAGTAGCGCCAGGTTTGCTCCAGCTCGCTTTCCATCCGCAGCAGGGCATTGCCATGCAATGCCTGGGGCGTGCTGTTCAGTTCAACATTGAAGCGGGAAAGCTCGGGCACCACCAAGGGATGATCGAGATGCGCCAGAAAGGCTTCATTGTTCGGCACGGGAAAAAGATTGCGGTCGATCAGCCAGGCTTCGAGCTCGCATCCTGCGACAAAACCGCTGGATGAGAAACTGCCGGATGCCAGAGCACTGCGCAACAACGCCGTTTCCTCAGCCAGCCGCTGATCAAACAACGCCCGTTCTTCTGCTTGAAAATGATCGGCGGCGATTTCCTGGCCCATAGCGATATCCAATACGTAAAATCCAGTTCATACAAGGCGCAAACCGCTGACAGCAGTCAGCCAGCGGCAGGCATGCTATAGCGCAAGCATACCATGTTGACCCTATGGCAACCACTCTTCCCGGGCCTGCCGCCCAAAGCCGATATCCCGGCCCGGATGGGATCAATGGCACAACGATCCCTATCAGATATGGCATACTCCCCCCTTTGTCGATTCTCCGGAGAAGGTCTCTTTCGTGGCTAGTTATGAGTTTCTGATCGGTCTGCGCTATACGCGCGCCAAACGCCGCAATCACTTTATTTCATTCATCTCGCTGATATCCCTGCTGGGCATCACGCTCGGCATGACAGCCCTGATTACCGTCATGTCGGTCATGAATGGCTTTCACAAGGAAGTACGTGAACGCATCCTGGGCGTCGCCTCGCATGCCCAGATCAGCAGTTTCCAGGGCGGGCTGTTTGATTGGCAAGGTATTGCGGAAATCGCCGCTCAACACCCGCAAGTCATGGCGGCAGCACCCTACATCGATGCGCAGGGCATGCTTTCATACAACCAGGTCGTGCGCGGGACGATCGTGCGCGGTATTCTGCCGGAGAGCGAACACAACGTGGCTGATTTTGCCGACAGGATGGTGACGGGCGAACTCCGCCAACTGGCGGCGGGGGAATTCGGCATCGTGATCGGGCTCGAACTGGCCAGAACCCTGGGCGCTTATCCAGGCGACAAGATCGTGCTGATCTCGCCGCAGGGCCAGGTCACGCCAGCCGGAATACTGCCGCGCCTGAAGCAGTTCACCGTCACCGGCATCTTTGAGGTTGGGCATTTCGAATACGACTCCGGGCTCGCGCTGATCCATCTGGCCGACGCCCAGAAACTTTATCGCATGGCGCCCAATCAGGTTTCCGGCGTCCGCCTGAAACTGCACGACATGTTCCAGTCCACTCGAGTCATTCATGAGCTGGCTGAAACCCTCACGCCCGATCTGTACTTCACCGACTGGACCCAGCAACATGCCAACTACTTCCGCGCCATTCAGATCGAAAAACGCATGCTGTCACTGATTCTCGCCCTGATCATCGCGGTGGCCGCCTTCAATATCGTCTCCACACTGGTGATGGCCGTAACCGACAAACAGGCGGATATCGCGATTCTGCGCACGCTGGGAGCAAGCCCGCGCAGCATCATGAAGATATTCATCATTCAGGGCGCCCTGCTCGGCATTTTCGGCACCCTGCTGGGTCTGCTGGGCGGCATTCTGCTGGCCTACAATGTCGGCGAAGTTGTTGCCTTCATCGAGCATTTATTCAGTGTTCAATTTCTGTCCCAGGAAGTCTATTACATCAGCAAAATTCCTTCCGACCCCCATCTGGCGGACATCGTCACGGTCGCCGCGGTGTCATTCGTGCTGACGCTGCTGGCAACGCTCTACCCGAGCTATCGCGCTTCCAAAGTCAACCCGGCCGAGGCATTGAGCTATGAATAAAACCATCATCGCATGCCGAAATCTCTATAAAAGCTATTTTCAGGGCAAGCTCGAAGTCCCGGTCCTGCATGGCATTGATCTCGAACTGGGCGCAGGTGAAATGGTCGCTATCGTCGGTGCTTCCGGCTCCGGCAAAAGCACTCTGCTGCATTTACTGGGCGGACTGGATCAGCCTACCCAGGGCGAAGTGTTGTTGCTGGGCAAGAATCTGGCGAGCGTCAGTGAAGCCGAACGCGGCCATCTGCGCAACCAGTCCCTCGGCTTTGTCTACCAGTTTCATCATCTGCTGCCGGAGTTCAGCGCACAGGAAAATGTCGCCATGCCCCTGTTCATTCGCCGCGTGAAAAAACCAGATGCCCTGGAACAGGCAGCAGAAATGCTGCAACGGGTCGGCCTGGGCCATCGCCTCACGCACACCCCCGGCGAGCTCTCCGGCGGCGAACGCCAGCGCGCGGCAGTTGCCCGCGCACTGGTTACCCGCCCCGCCTGTGTACTGGCCGACGAGCCAACCGGCAATCTCGACCGCCAAACCGCCGGGGGGGTATTCGACTTGATGCTGGAACTCAATCGCCAGGCCAACGCGGCATTGGTAATCGTCACTCACGATCCCGAACTCGCCAGCCGGGCAGACCGGGTTCTGCAACTGGTGGATGGTGTCTTGCAATAATCGGCGAAAAAAACGATCAAGGGCATCTGCCAGATTTTTTTGGCAACCGAAATTTAGCGTCGGCCGGATGATGCGCAAGCGCACCATCCTATGACTGCCGCATGGCGAACACCAAAGGGCGTGATGCAGAAGGATTGCATCACCATCCGCCAACACGGTCTTCCCAGGCAATAGATCCGTGCCCCGCGAGTAGCAATTCCTTGTAAAATGCATGCGATATTTTGCATTAACCCATCCGAGACCCGACAACGTATACATCAGCCACGTCGACCATTCAAATGACGATTAGTCCCGCGGCACAAAGAATCCTCCAGGAAGTCTTTGGCTATACCGCCTTTCGCGGCAAGCAACAGGCGATCATCGAGCATGTTGCGACTGGCGGCGATGCGCTGGTCCTGATGCCGACCGGCGGCGGCAAATCATTATGTTATCAGCTACCCGCTTTGCTGCGGCCGGGCGTGGCAATCGTGATATCCCCGCTGATCGCCTTGATGCAGGACCAGGTCGAAGCGCTCACCCAGCTCGGTGTGCAGGCCGAGTTCCTCAACTCCAGCCTGGACGCCAACGCCGCGCGGGCAGTCTCCAGCCGCCTGCTGCAAGGCGAGCTCAAACTGCTGTACGTGGCCCCCGAACGCTTGCTGACCAACAGCTTCCTGAACCTGCTGGAGCGCCTGCAGGCACAGCATGGCCTCGCGCTGTTCGCGATCGACGAAGCCCATTGCGTTTCACAGTGGGGACATGACTTCCGGCCCGAATATCGCAAACTAACCGTACTGCACCAGCGCTTCCCGAGCGTGCCGCGCATCGCGCTGACCGCCACCGCCGACGCCCCCACACGCGCGGAAATTGTCGAGCGCCTTGCGCTGGAAAACGCGCAGCAGTTCATCGCCAGTTTCGATCGGCCCAACATCTGCTACCGCGTGGCGATCAAGCGCAATCCACGCCAGCAATTGCAAACCTTCCTGGAAACCGAACATGCCCATGACGCAGGCATCATCTATTGCCTATCACGCAAGAAAGTGGAGGAAACCGCAGCCTGGCTGCAAACCCGCGGCTGGGATGCATTGCCCTACCATGCCGGGCTCGACGCCACCACACGCCACCAGCATCAGCGCAGATTCCTGCGTGAAGAGGGCATCATCATGGTCGCCACCGTGGCCTTCGGGATGGGCATAGACAAGCCCAATGTACGTTTTGTCGCGCATCTCGATTTGCCCAAGAGCATGGAAAGCTATTACCAGGAAACCGGCCGTGGCGGCCGCGATGGCCTCCCGGCCACTGCCTGGATGGTCTATGGCCTGGGCGATGTGGTATCGCTGCGGCAGATGATGGATGCGGGCGATGCGCCGGAAGAACGCAAGCTGGTCGAGCGGCAGAAACTCGATGCCTTGCTGGGTTTCTGTGAATCCACCACTTGCCGCCACCAGACGATTCTGCGCTATTTCGGCGAAGCCCATCCCGGCGATTGCGGCCAATGCGACAACTGCCTCAACCCGGTTGAAACCTGGGATGCAACCGAGGCCGCCCGCATGGCGCTCTCCTGCGTCTACCGCTGCGGGCAACGCTTCGGCACTGGTCATTTGATTGATGTCCTGCTTGGCAAGCAAACCGCACAGGTGGAAAAATTTCAACACCAGCGCCTCAGCACATACGGCATCGGCAAGGCATTGACCGCGCAACAATGGAGCAGCGTCTATCGGCAGCTGGTCGCAACCGGCGTGTTGCAAGTGCAAATGGAAGCCTTTGGGAGACTGAGCCTGACCGAGGCCGCACGCCCGATTCTGCGCGGCGAGCAAAGGGTTTTTCTGCGGCACGACGCCCAGCCCGCCAAACCTGTCACCAGCCGCCCCGAACGAGCAGCGCGATTGCGCGAAGCTTTTGCCAACGTCGCGGAAGATCCGTTATGGCAAGCACTCAAGGCCAAGCGCACAGAACTCGCCCGCGAACAAGGCGTGCCCCCCTATGTGATTTTCCATGACAGCACCCTGCTGGAAATCCTCAACCAACGCCCCGCCAACCTCGACGCGCTCGGCCACATCAGCGGTGTCGGTCAAGCGAAACTGGCCCGTTACGGCGCGCAATTCCTGCAAGTACTGAAGGATGCGGCGTATGCGGGCAATTAGAACCGGAGATTGGTAAACATTGGGGGCAATAATCTAACCATTGCCCGGAATGGATCGCCAGGCCCGTCCTGTTTCTGCAGTGACGCTACACACGGATAATGATCCACCCCCCCGCCATGAACAGGATGCACGCGGCCAGTGTGTTCAGCGCTCTGCCGGAATTGCCCACACACATCTGCCCAGCTTTGCTGGCAGCATACGCATAGGCGAGCTTGACACCCCCTACCGCCATTACGGTGATGGCAGCAACCATGGCAATGTCCATAGCTGAGAGGCTGGACAGATTCAGAAAACCTGGTAAGAAACCCAGATAAAATAAAACTGCTTTCTGATCACCGAGCGTGATCAATAACCCTGTCATGAAGCTCGACAACAGCGAGGAATCGTCGCTGGTCTGACTCTGGGACCACTGTCTCCTTGTGCGCCAGGTCACGACACCGAGCCAAATCAAATAGGCGCCGCCCAGATATTTGACTGCGACAAACGCTAGGAGGCTGTCCGAGAATAGCGATCGTAGCGAGGGCGAAGCTGGCTGAGCGGGATTTTTCGATCATTTGAGGCGAATAGTTTGCTCTATTCAACGAAAAGGATCGAAAAATCCAGCCTGGCAGGTTCGTCCGCAGTAGATCAGTCTATTCTCGGACAGCCTCCTAGCCCCATCGCCTCAACAAGCAGCGCCAGCCCGAAAACAACAAACAGAATGAAAAAGATATCCCCCAGTACAATGCCAGCCACAGTGCATGCGCCATGCACAAAGCCGAAACTGGCTGACTTGGCGGAAACCGCCAGGACACTGACGCTCGGTACTGCCGCCAGCACCGACATGGCAACAAACAGGGCCAGAATGCCATTGAATCCAAGGTTCAGTTCCATTCACCAGATGTCCAAGTTAAGGCAAGTGTTTCCCGGCTACCAAGCCGTACATCAAGGGGAGCTTCGGCCTCCCGTCCGGCATGGCCCATCGGCCTCCGGGGAGGCCGGCCATATCGTCAAAAAGTTTGCATCCATTCGAGTAAGAATATTCTTCAAGGTGACGAATCACCAACCCGGAAGCTGTAAATGATGAAATCACGTCCCCGAGTCCCCACTGGAATTCATAGGCCGGATATGGATTGGAAAAGAAAGTCGCCCCCTGGCTCAAACCAGATGGAGCAAGACCCACACCGGACTGTGCCACATAATCTTCCACGCCCTGTTGCAATGTAACAGGCTCTGCTCCACTCCCATACTCGAACAAGGGTGTCCAGTCGCTGTCGAACACCAGCACAGCAGGATGGAACTCCACGCAGATGAAACGACCATTATTCGTCAGCACGTTCCTGACAAGGTGGGCGAACAGCGGGAGATCAGACAGCCAGCAGAACGCGCCGTACGAACAAAATACTATGTCGAACGCTTCTCCACGTTCTCCAGCCTCCTTGAGCCAGGAATATGCATCAGCCCGCTCAAAGGTTGCTGATATTCCAGTCTCAGCCGATAAGGACCGGGCAAATGCAATCGCCCCATCACTGATATCAACGCCCGTAACGACGGCACCCAGGCGAGCCAGGCTGAGTGTGTCCTGGCCCGCGTTGCACAACAGGTGAAGCAAGCGGGTACCAGCCACATCACCCAACGGATCTTTTTCTTCCTGAAAGAGCGTCATCCCGCCATCACGAAAAAAATTAGCCTGACTATATTTGTGGCTGTTGTGCACTGGTGTTGCTGCATTCCAGGACAGCCGGTTGGCTTCATGTAACGCAGGCTGCAGGGATACCTTTATCGGTCTTGGCATTTGCGCTCAACTGCAGATATGTTTTCGCGAACCGGCTGCTGCAATGCATGGTGATTCGGTGCAATCAATCGCATGTGCAACAGCGGATACACCCTTCCTTGCCCATCCTTTTCCGAGCGCCCCTCCACGACGAACCCGCACGCTTCATAGAACTGCCGGGCTGCCGTATTCTGCTCGTTGACATCCACGGTCAACGCCGGGTGCAGCGAATGAGCATACTGCACCATCTGTCGTCCAATCCCGCAGCCATGGAATTCCGGTGCAAGAAACAAAGCTTCCATCTTGCTTCCAGATAATCCCATGAAGCCCATGCTGACCCCAGAAGCATCACACGCGACCCATATCTCGGACTCACTGGAAGATAGATAGCTGCGCACATGTGGAATCATGGATTGAATATCGTCGGACGATACAAAAATATGTGTCGCCCGAACGGATCTCAACCAGCAATCCAATAACGTCTCACAATCTGCTGGATGTGCTTTGCGGATGACCAAATCCTGATTGCTCGAACCAGGCAGCAGAGGAAGCGGGTCCACCCTATCGGTCCCGCCCAACTGCTGATTTGCCAATTCCTTTTCCATCTTGAATCGCATGAACGCCACGCCATACCTGACGGGACGCTCCACTTCGAGCACACAAAATCCGAACCGCTCGAAGAAAGGCCGCGCAACGGCACTCGCCTCGACTCGAAGTGCCGTCACTCCCTTTGACTGCGCATGCGCCTCAAGCATCGAGAGAATTGCCGATCCCAGCCCGCACCGTGCGTGATCCGGATGACAATACATATACGCTATATGGTCCACGGGATACAATTGACCGAAGGCGACCGGCACACTGTCAATCACTGCACAAATGGTAACCCCCTTCGCCAGCATGCGCCGAAACGCTGCAGGATCCTCCGGATACATCGCCCAAGCGTTTGTTTGTTCTTCCGTGTACCCCTGACGCCCAAGCACACGAGCCGCAGCGCGATAGACAGCGATGAGTGCTTCGGCATCGGCCGTTATGTAATTCCTGAACCTCGTATCATTTGGCATTTGGATATATCCCCATGACCGTCACTGGCTTGTTCATGACTCCCCTATGTCAGCAAGACGAGATCATGATGACATCCAGCTAAAGCAGCTCCTCTGGAATGGCGAAATAGAGCTTATCAACAAACCATAAGTAGATGATTATATATTATAATTTCCATTAACCCGGTCAAATAGCGCACACATATAAGTGAAATAATGCTAAAAACCATGCACGATGATCCACTACCAGAACCATATCTCCCGGGCCGCCATTATCAATGAAAGCCCATAGTTGACCTCCCATTGCCTTTCACCGCACATTCTGCCTCAAGCGCTGCGAGCAACTCATCTGGCGAATTGATGGGGCGCAGATATTTTTGTCGCATGACGGTTGCAAAATCACCGGGTGTCAGCTGCTGCAGGCGCTGCAATTTTTCTTGTTGCCGTGAGTCAGGCTAATTCCTGACAGTAGCGGCAGAACAATGCCCACGCCTGCTGGGTTTTCATGAAATCAAACCTTACCTTGAGATCAAAGCGACGCAGAGCAGCCCAATCAATTCCCTTGATAAAATTGGTGGAAGCAATAATACTGATTTCCCAGCTATGCTGAGCTTGCACACGATCAAGGAGGAAACTATCATTTTCATCTATAAGCAATAGCGCCTCTTCCTGCTCGGCTTGCCTGAAAGCATGTGCGATATTCTTTTCACTTTCACCGACCCATTTTGAGATCAGCTCTGAGGCTGGTTTAACCAATAATGGGCAGTCCATTTGCTCAGCCAGCCAATGGCCATACGCCGTTTTGCCGGTACCGGGTGGCCCGTACAAGCATAATCGCCCCGTTCTTGCTTGAACAAGCCCTGCTGCAAGCTTGGCAAGATCGACATCAGCATGTATGAATTGTGGATCATAGATTCCCGCAACTTTGCGGGACTGATTGCTGCGGATAGAACTGTACCCTTGCGCCTTCAGGGTATTGTTGATCAGCAATTCAATCGCGTTGTTTGCATCGGCAGCCTCTAAACCCTCATGAATGCAACGAACCACCGATACCGCCCGTGACACAACCGCAGGGGCCAACTCTTCCGATTCAGCAAAACGGGCCGCACTCATGGCATCAAGCAGTTTGGAAGCACTCTCCCGGACAATCTGTTCACGCTTCTTTTTTGGAGGAACGGGCACTTCCAGAACAAGATCGAAACGTCGTATGAAAGCTGAATCGAGATTCAGTGAGTTGGATATCCAAAGAGTGGGCACCGGGTTTTCTTCGAGCACCCGATTGATCCATCCTTTCCGCACCTGGCCCGTACTCTTGTACCCAAAGACACTGCTTTTATCATCAAATACATCTTCAATTTCATCAAACAGCAGGAGTGTCTTGCTTCTCGCAAACAAACACTGTGCGGCACAGAAGGCGCGCAGGCGCTGCTCGCCCTCCACGGCATCGCCTTGCTCATCAGCAGAAGCGATTTCAAAGAGCTCACAATTCAACACCTTTGCCATGACTTTGGCCAATTGACTTTTGCCTGTGCCTGATGGCCCATACAGGAAGATATTGACACCTTTTCTTTTGGTCCTGAGAGCAACCTCGAGATAGGGACGCAGGATAGCCAATGATGCGCCGATATGTTCATAGTCGGAAAATTCCAGCTCGGCCGGCGCACTTTGAGTGACCACATCACGCAACAGCATAACTGGATCAGCTTCGGATGCATACAATGCTTCCGCAAAGCGGTCTGACAACACATCCAGTTTACAGCCAAGGCTTGCTATGTTTCTGCTGCGTATTTCAACCAATCCTGATTGCATTAGAATGGATCGGGCATTTAACGAATTCTGGCTCCTCGGCAGAATTTGTGGGTAACCGAAAGCGCCTTTTGTAAGACCATGGCCGGTGATAGTGGAGCACCCCGCCCAATCTCTGAGAAGATG
>NZ_FNOY01000005.1 GCF_900107165.1 Nitrosomonas halophila | reverse complement strand
TCTGCTTCCGAGGCGCTTTCCCTGCTCTTCGCTGGGAAACTGCCTGATTTTATGTTGCAGAATGACTGAGAGAAAGAATACGCTGAATAGTTACTGCCATGGAAGCATTTATTTGTCCCGACACTCACCGAGTCTGGTAAACCTCAAGGCCATCACCGGCTGGCCTACACCGACTGGGGAGACCCGAAGAATGAACATGTTGTCGTCTGCGTGCATGGACTGACCCGCAATTGCAGGGATTTTGATTTTCTGGCGGCGGCATTGCAACAGAATTTCAGGGTGATATGCATCGATATGGTAGGGCGCGGGCGCAGCGACTGGCTTAAGCGACCGCTGGATTATAATTCTCCGCTGGTTTATTTGTCGGATGTGGAGAACATACTCAGACATGTGCATACCCAAGCACCCGGGCGTATGCAATTGTATTGGGTGGGTGTTTCCATGGGCGGATTGATTGGCATGATGCTGGCTGCACGACCACATTTGCCAGTTGATTTCAACGCGCTGGCCATCAGTGATATCGGTCCTTTTATTCCAACCTGGATTCTGAGGCGATTCGCGGATTTTGTCGGTAAAGATCCGCGTTTCGACAGCCTGGATCAAATGCAAGCCTACATGAAGAGCATTTCGAGGTCATGCGGCGACCTGAGTGATGCACAATGGCATCATTTGGCAAAATATGGTGCGCGAGATTATGCAGATGGAACGGTCGGCTTCCGATATGATCCCGCCATTGCGATCAGTTTCCAACCAGATATCGCACAAGACATTGACCTGTGGCCACATTGGGACCGGCTTGCATTGCCAACCCTGGTACTGCGTGGAGGACAATCGGATCTTCTGCCGCCGGCCATGGCGGGTGAAATGCAGTTACGTGGTCCCAGGGCAGATGTTGTCGAATTGCCGGGTATCGGGCATGCGCCCATGTTGATGGATTCTCGGGAAATTGGTCTGATCAGGAATTTTTTACTGAAATTCAAATCTCATAGCTAAGGATGGCAATACCTTCCAGACAATTGGCAGTATGATGAGAAGAAAAGGCCAAAAATGCTGTTGATATATGCGTGAGGACATCTTAAGTTGCCGTCTGATATGACGATTAAGAGAAGTGTAATCAGCAGCCAGTCCGAGTTGTCATCTCATCTTTGTGATATTTAAAATAAATAAAATGAAACTTTTTAAAAGAATACCCAACCCGAGAGAAATTCGTCAGAAATTAGGACTCAATCAGCAGGAGTTTTGGAGCAAGGTCGGTGTGACCCAGAGTGGGGGTTCACGCTATGAAAGTGGACGGGAAATGCCAAAGGCGGTAAGAGAACTGTTGCGGCTTGTGCATATAGACCGTATTGATTTGACCAAAATCAAGCGGGACGATCTGGTCATAGCCGCGATGCTGAAGGCCCAGTATCCTGATTTATATAAAAGTCTGAAGAAATCGGCCAAGCAGTTGAAATAGCGTATTGTGCTGTCACAATCGTCAATTGATTGGATGACCCGTTGGCCATCAATATTAGGGGGTGACATTCACGGGAATGCCAAGCGCTTTGATTCTGGCAGCAAAAGTTTCCATCCATTCCTCGCTGATTTTCGACAGCCGCGCAGCTTCGGGTTGTAAAGACGGGCGTGCCAGGGTGTAAAGCAATACCCCTTTGATCTGGACGCCGTCTCGCAGAAGCGCGTCGACAAAACTGATATAGGCATCCAGCTCAGTCTGAGCGGGCGGTGCTTCATCCAGCTTGAATACGCATGTTTGCAGCCAAGTAGGGCAGAGCGAGGCTGCCAGGCATAAATTTTCACGCATGCGCGCCAAGCTCATGCGGGTGTTATTGACCTGCAACCGGCCCGCTTTGGTGACGCTATCCAGCTTGAACCAGATTTCACCGTTCAGTTGGGCCAGCCGGCCGAGACCATTTTGTACCGTTTCTCGATGAATCAGGCTGCCATTGGTGATCAGTATAACTTTGAGCGTATCGGGCAAAGGAAATTCATCCTTCACCTCGCCGATCACCCGGATCACTTGCTCGAATTCCTGGGCGCTAGTGGGCTCACCGTTCCCGGATAAAGCAATATCATGTATGACTCTGGCTTCTGGCGGGACTTTCTCCTGCATGAAACGCCCGTATATCAGTTCATGCAAAAAACCACGCAGCTCCTGTTCCAGCTTGGGCAAATCGATGGCCGGAGCGCTCCCGCGTTTGAGCGCTGGTACCTGGCAATAGAGACAGCGCCAGTTGCAGGCATTATTCGGATTGAGATTAATTCCGATCGACAGGCCGCCGGCCCGGCGTGAAACCACCGGATAGACATAGGTTAGACCGGCGCTGTCGCGGCTGTGATCTTCTGGAGTCAATCGTTTGACTGTAGGTTGCAATGGTATAATTTCCGGAATGTTAATCACTCGAAAGTTTGAATTCGATGCGGGCCATCGGATTTCCACGCATACCAGCAAATGCCGCAACCTGCATGGGCATCGCTATGTGCTGGAGATCACATTGTCCGGTCACATTATCGCTGATGCCGGCGTGCCTGAGCAAGGCATGGTCATGGATTTTTCAGAGGTAAAACGTATTGCTAAGGAAGCACTCGTCGATCAGTGGGATCATGCGTTCCTGGTCTACGCTGGGGATGCTCTGGTATTGTCGTTTCTGCAATCCTTGCCGGATCATAAAACGGTTGTGCTCGAGGTCCAGCCTACAGCCGAGAACCTCGCGCTGATCGCTTTTGGTGTGCTCGACCGGGCTTTCTGCGATAAGTATGGCAATCAATTGCAGCTTGAGCATGTGCGCCTGTTTGAGACCCCCAATTGTTGGGCGGATGTGGACCGGAAGGGCGGCATGTATGATCGGGGTGCTTAATAACCACGAATGGACACGAATGCACACCAATGATTTAGTGGTGATGTTCACATGGATGGAGTCGAGCCATGCGAAAGGGAGAAGGTGTGATAGCCGGTCAAATTACGGGTGAAACACAATCGAAGTCATTTTCAGTATTCGTGTCCATTGGTGTGCATTCGTGGTTTTATTTGTAGGGTGTACTTGCGCACCATAAAACTGACCAGGAATTGTCCTGAACGGCATGCATCCTGCTGGAAATTACATGTTAACTTTTTGATAAATTAGCAATAACTATGTTTATTGACTCTCATTGCCATCTTGACTTTCCTGATCTGGCCGCCCAGCTGCCCGAGTTGCTGCAGAATATGCAGTCTGGTCAGGTCACGCATGCCCTGTGTGTCAGTGTGAATCTGGAAGATTTTCCGCGGGTGCTGGCATTGGCTGAGGCGCATCCACATCTTTTTGCTTCGGCCGGCGTGCATCCTGACTATGAACATGTGCGCGAACCCGATGCCGCGTGCCTGGCAAAACTGGCGGATCATCCCAAGGTCATTGCGATCGGCGAGACGGGACTGGATTATTTTCGCTTGCAAGGTGATCTCGAATGGCAGCGTGAGCGCTTTCGCCAACATATCCGTGCAGCCAGGCAATGTGGCAAGCCGCTGATCATCCATACGCGTGCAGCTTCTGCAGACACCTTGCGCGTCATGGAGGAGGAGGGGGCGGATCGTATCGGCGGTGTCATGCATTGCTTTACCGAATCCTGGGAAGTGGCGCAGCGTGCGCTCGAGATGAATTTCTACATTTCGTTCTCGGGTATTGTGACATTCAAGAATGCGAAAATTGTCAAGGAAGTGGCGCAAAGAATGCCTGCCGACAGAATTCTGATCGAGACGGATTCTCCTTACCTCGCGCCTGTCCCGTATCGGGGCAAGACCAATCAACCCGCATTTGTACGCCATGTCGCCGAGGAAATCGCGCGGCTGCGTGAAGCCAGTCTGGAGGAGATCGCATCCACGACAACGAACAATTTCTTCAACTTGTTCAAGGTGGCCTGACCATGCATACGACCTCACAACCAATTTTCCCTATTTGCACGCTTGTTTTTTTGCTTTGTCTGGTCATTCTGAGCATGCCCGTGCATGCCGGTATTGATGAAGATTTGATCCGGGCAGTGGAGAACAACAACGCCTCCCAAACCCAGAATTTGCTGGACAAAGGTGCGAATCCCAATGTGCGCAACTCTCAGGGATATACTGCCCTGATGCTGGCTGCGCGCAATCAGCGACCCAAACTGGCGATATTGTTGCTTGAAGCGGGCGCAGATCCCGATTTGCGGAATAAGTACGGCGAGACGGCCATCATGCTGGCCAGCTATCATGGGCAGCTGGAGCTGGTCAAGCAGCTCTATGCCAAGGGTGCGAATATCGATCATGATGGCTGGAACCCCTTGATCTATGCTGCCAGTAAAGGCTATAGCGAAATTGTACAATTCCTGCTGACTTTCGGGGCCAGTGTCAACGCCACAACCGATAACGGCACGACCGCACTGATGATGGCTGCACGCGGCAATCATTACGATACGGTCGAATTGCTGTTGAAACATGGCGCGGACGCGATGATACGAAACGAGGCGGACGGTACGGCGCTCAAATGGGCGGAGAAACGGGATCATCGCAGTGTGGTGCAGCTGCTTGAACGCAACGGCGTGACTGAGTGACGCCATTACGATCAAACTGAACGAGCACGATCAAATCTCTGCCGCTGCGTCGGAAATTTGTATGCGCTGCTCGCGGCAGTTTTCATGACCTTGGCTGTACCGGGTACTAGGATGGCGGGAGCGGATAGGGCAGTGGCAGCAACGTCAGCTGCAGACCATCTGGTCGCTGCCAGTGTATCGTGCTGGCTTGCACGCTACTGATCTGAACGACGGCCAGCACATCGTATCCCCCGGCCGGCGAGCGGGCCGCGCGAACAATCGTCCCGCAAGCCTGATTTTGCGTATCGGCACTGAACAGATCATCACCCGCAGCCACAACCGAAGGTGAATCGATATGCGCGCGATACATGCGGCGCTTGAGTTTGCCCAGATACTGGGTGCGCGCGACAATTTCCTGGCCTGGATAACAGCCTTTCTTGAAGCTGACGCCACCGATGGCGTCCAGATTGATCATCTGTGGGACAAACTGTTCTTGGGTCGCTGCCTGAATGGCGGGGATCCCCTCGCTGATTTCCAGCCATTCCCAGCACTCGGCCCCTGCGCAGTGAGCCTGTTCCTGGATGCGTGTCCATAACGAGGATGCGTGGGCGGGTGTCGTGATGCACTCGAATCGTTGAGCATTATGGCGCAGCAGTTGCCCATCGGGTATTGGCGCCCACAAGAGCGGTCCTGCCGGAATGGAGACATTGGGCAGGCTGGCTTGCAGCAACTGGCTGGCTTTCTGCCCCGCAATGCCAAAGCGGACAAGATTTTCGCTTTCATCTTGCAGGGTTACTTTTGCGCGCAGTACGAACATCCTGAGCCGCTTGATCACGGCATCAACCCGTTCCAGGGGGAGCTGCATCCAGTAGCCTTCCCCGGAGAGATCCTGCCAGATCTGAAAGTTGCTTAACAAACGCCCCTTGGGCGTGCAGTAGCCGCCATGCGTCGCGACATCGGAGGTGACGGTGCGGAGGTCGCAGCTCAATTGTCCTTGTAAAAAATTGTGTGCATCCTCTCCGGAAAAACGAATCAGACCTAGATGAGAAAGATCAATCAATACCGTGTCCATCTCGGTATGGGTCAGTTCTTCGGCTGCATGGCCAAAATGCTGCACGCAACCGGATTCGATATGCGCATTCTGGCCTGCCAGAAATGTAAACCAATTAGAATTCATGGGTGAATTTATTTAAATTATCCAAAATTTGCCAGTTGCTTGAGAGCTGTATTGTGCCTGATGTAAGCTTGCAAAAAGATGTGCTGCCAGGTAACAGCATATGGCATGTCGCGGTTTGGCTGCGCATGCACGAATGAGGTTAGGGCTCGTTAATAAATAACTTGGGCGTATGCTCAAGTTATTTATTAACGAGCCCTTATTATCCAGCAAAGCTGAATTGTATGAAGAATAAGGCCCATTCATCAACATGGTTAAATTAAATATCCAGCTGCATGCCTCCAGACAGCTCGCCGCTTTGCAGGGCCTCGCGCATGGTGCGGCAGCGGGCGCGATGTGGCCAACAGCCTTGCCTGTGCTGCTGAAAATTGGTATGACGCTGCTGCTGGCAGGCAGCCTATACTACTACTTCCGGCAATTTGCCTGGTTAAATTCGCCACAGGCGATTGTCAAATTGCAGTTGAGTGGCAGAAATGGCTGCCGGGTCAGCCTGCTGACAAACAACCATCTTGATTGCCGTATTGATGGCAATACTTTTGTCGCATCCTATATGGTCGTACTTTGCCTGAAAGCCGAACATGCTGTTTGGCGCCGCACCATAGTCATTCTGCCGGATGCAATCGATGCCGAGGCGTTTAGGCTGCTGCGCGTCTGGTTGCGCTGGAAATGGCGGGATGTTCGGGACTAGTACGCAGCGTGCAGCCCCTTTTTTTCTGTCGATGGAGTAGAGCAGGGCGCCTGTGAGAAGAAATCAGGCATAATCTGCATTTGCTATCCTAGTATAATCCAGTTATGAAATTTGATATCGTGGTCATTGGTGGAGGGTTGGTCGGAGCAAGTCTGCTGGCCGCATTGAAGGACAGTGGTTTGAAGCTGGCGGTGGTCGAGTCGCGCTTGCCGGTGCCGATTCCAGATGATGCGAGCTGGGATGGGCGGATTTATGCGATCAGCCCCGGGAGCGCCGATTTTCTGCGGAAAGTGAATGCTTGGCAGAGGCTGGATACGGCGCGCATTACCCCCGTTTACGACATGCAGGTCCATGGCGATGACCAGGCAGCCAGACTTGATTTCAGCGCCTATGAGAGCGGTGTGCCGGAGCTTGCTTATATCGCCGAAAATCGGCAGTTGCAGCATGCCATCTGGGAGACGCTGACATCCGAGGCAGCCAATGTCGAGATATTCTGCCCAGCGCGGTGCGCATCGATAACCTGGCATGAATCGCATGCCGAGCTGACGCTTGCGGATGGCCGCAGTTTGCAGGCGGCTCTGGTGGTCGGTGCCGATGGTGTCAATTCCTGGGTCCGGGAGCAAGCGGGTATCGGTACGCAATCCCATAGCTATTTTCAGACCGGGATCGTCGCCAATTTTCAGGCCGAGCGCGCCCACCACAACATCGCGTTTCAATGGTTCCGCCGTGACGGTATTCTGGCACTGCTGCCACTGCCGGGCAAGCGCGTATCGATGGTTTGGTCAGCCAATAAATCCAGAGCCGATATGTTGCTTGAGCTGTCTGAGGAAGCGTTGGGTGATTTCGTTGCTCAGGCTGCCAATCACGCACTGGGGGCGATGCAGTTGATTACGCCGCCACTGGGCTTTCCTTTGAATTTCGTGCATGTCCAATCACTTGTCAAACCACGGCTGGCCCTGATTGGCGATGCCGCACATGGCATTCATCCGCTTGCCGGGCAGGGGGTTAATTTGGGGCTGCGGGATGCGCGTGAACTTGCCAATCTGCTTTTGCAGTTTGACGGGGTGGGGGATTGCGGCGAACATCATCTTTTACGTTGTTACGAGCGGAGCCGGAAAGAAGACATTCTGGCCTTGGAATGGGTCACGGACGGACTGCAGAAATTGTTTGGCAGCGAGCATGCAACCCTCATTCGTTTGAGAAATCTGGGATTCGAGATCACCAACCGCTTGCCTGTTCTGAAAACCAGGTTGATGCAGCACGCACTGAGTTGAACCTGCCTGCCATCAGCGATTAAGCCATTTACATAGGAGAAACTCAATGTCCTTATCTTTCCGATCATTCCGTTTTTTGGGCTTGCTGGGCTGTTTCCTTGCGGGAATCGTCCTGGCCGAAGAGACGGATCTGAAAAAAGCTATTCAGGCGCATTTTCCTGAAAGCGAGATCGAGAGCCTAACCCAGACGCCGTTCCTGGGACTGTATGAGGTGGTTATCGGCGGCGAGATTTTTTATACAGATGAAAAGGCGAATTATTTCTTCATGGGCCACATTGTGGACACCAAGACCCGAGTCAGCCTAACCAGCGAGCGGATGCAACAGATCCGGGACGCGCGCCGGATTGCAATCGATAGCTTACCGCTGGAGCATGCCATTAAGGCAGTCAAGGGAAACGGCAAAAGAACCCTGATCGTATATTCCGATCCGAATTGCCCTTACTGCAAGCGGCTGGAAAAAGAGCTGGTCAATGTAACCGATGTGACCATTTATACTTTGCTTTACCCGATCCTGAATGGCTCGGCAGCTACTGCCAAAGCCATCTGGTGTGCTGAAGATCGGCTCAAGGCATGGGATGATTTCATGCTCAGGGCGACTGTGCCAGCCGCTAAGGATTGCGAGACACCGATGCAAACATTATTGCAATCGGGGCAGCAACATCGGGTGACGGGAACGCCCACTCTGATATTTGCCGATGGTTCGGTTGTGTCCGGGCTGATTCCACTCGCTGAAATCGAAAAACGGCTCAACCAGGCGACAGCCGGTAAATAGCGATCGTCAAGGTTTGCGCGCCTGGTGCCGATATTTTTTGGGAAGCAGCACCCACATTTTGGCCGGTTGTTTCATTTTGCCTGCCTGGGTCTCGGCCTCCTTGCCATATCCCCAGAAGAAATCAGCGCGCACACCGCCCTTGATGGCGCTGCCGGTATCTTGCGCCACCATCAGCCGGTTGAGGGGTTCGGCAGTGTTGGGCCAGGTTGTGGCCAGATAAATCGGCGCCCCCAAGGGGATGCTGTCCGGATCAATGGCAAGACTTCTGCCAGCGGTCAGCGGCACACCGAGTGCGCCGACCGGACCGGAAAGACTGGCGGGTAGCTCGCGAAAGAAAATGAAACGCGTATTTTGCTGAAGCAGGGGTTCGAGCTTATCCGGATTTTGTTGGCCCCAGCGTTTGATTCCTTGCATGGATGCCTGCCAGGCTGCCAGCTCGCCCTGTTCTATGAGCAACTTGCCTATGGAGCGATAGGGATAGCCATTATGGTCAGCATAGCCTATTTTAACTATTTCACCATTTTCCAGCACAATCCGGCCAGATCCCTGTATTTGCAGAAAGAACAGTTCAACCTGATCTTCCACCCATAGGAGTTCTCTGCCTTTTAATAGGTTGCGGTTGTTTTCAATTTCCGCCCGTGTGTAGTAGGGGACGACCTTGCGTCCTTCCAGGCGGCCCCGTGCAAGCGTGGATTTGCTGTCGGCATGGGTATTGTCCAGATCGATTGTCAGCAAATCCTCGGGGGGCGCATAAATGGGGTAGCGGAAACGGCTGGAAGGTTTTCTGCTGCCATAGAGCAGAGGTTCGTAGTAACCCGTGGCCAATCCTTCGGTGCTGCCATCCGCATTAACCACCTGATAGGGAATGAAATGATTTTCCATGAAGCGCCTGATGGTCAGTTCATCGGGACGCTCGATGGCTGCGGCACGCGCGCAGATTTCCTGCCATAGTAAGCGATGTTTGAGAGGCTGACAGCCCTGGAGGAAGGTACCCCAAGTCGGCAAGAGTGTCGTCTGTTGCCAATCCGGCAACCGGGCCCAGTCAGAAGCCTGGAGTAGACCTTTGCCATGGATAATGGCGGGTGCTTTCGGAGAATGTTGGGAAGGCGGTGGGACTTCGGTCGAGGCTATTGGCTTCTCTGCTATGGAAGGTTTTGGGGCGGCTGTTTCAGTCTTGCAACCTGACAGTCCAAACAAAATTGCGAGCCCTAGCAATGTCGATTGGGTTTTCATCAGAATTCAGTTAAAGTTATAAGTTCGTTATAAATGACAGATTAAATCTGAAAAATATGTGGGTATTGGCATTCGAAGCAGCATTGGTATTGGCGCTGATAGCATTTATCATCTGGTGGACCCTTCCCAGGAAAAAGAACAAACAGGCTGACGCGCAAGATGAAGTCGACAAAAAAGAGTAGCGCATGCGGGCTCACACGGGATTATCTATATCGATAAAATGATGGATGATTCCAAACTTGTGCGCAAGATGTTCCCCGAGCGCCTGGACGCCATAGCGTTCGGTTGCATGATGTCCTGCCGCAATATATGCGATACCGGACTCTCTTGCGGCGTGTACGTTTTGTTCGGAAATCTCGCCTGTGATATACGCATCCACCCCTAACGCAATCGCTGCTTCAAAATAGCCCTGCGCTGCACCTGTGCACCAGGCGATACGTTTAACCGGTTTGGAAGCATCACCGATCGTGAGCGGTTTGCGTCCCAGAACTCGCTCCAACGTATCGTTCAGTGCTTGCAAACTGGTACGTTCAGCCAAGTGGCCGTGCCGCACGAGATTCTGTTCGCCAAAACAGCCGTCTTCCGTGATGTGCAATTTCATCCCGAGCTGGGCATTGTTGCCCAGCTCGGGATGAGCGTCCAGCGGCAGGTGATAGGCGTAGAGATTGATGTTGTGCTTGAGCAAGGTGGCGAGGCGGTGGCGTTTGATGCCGCGCAAGCGCATCTCCTCACCACGCCAGAAATAGCCATGGTGAACCAGCACCGCATCCGCCTGCCGCGCAACCGCGGCCTCCAACAACGCCTGCGATGCGGTTACACCGCTGACGATGGTATGTACCATTGCGCGGCCTTCAACCTGTAAACCATTTGGGCAATAATCCTGGAACTGACAGGTATTCAGCAGGTCATTCAAATATTGTTCCAACGCGTTTTGTTGCATAATGTCTCTTTCGAATTCAAGCGATTAATATCTGCCATGTATAAACTTTGGTCAATTTTTGCACAAACTGCAACTGTTCTGCTTGCTATTTTTTTCGTGGTGTCTACTTTACGTCCTGAGTTGCTGCCCTGGACACCGCGCGGCAAGCTTGCAACCATACGCGAAGTTGCTGGGCCAGAGATCGTGGCGGCTCCTCGCGCCGACAGTTTCAATGCCGCCGCGGAACGGGCCATGCCATCGGTGGTGAACATCTTTACCAGTAAAGAGGTCAGGGCCCCACAGCATCCGTTGATGGAAGATCCCTTCTTTCAGCGCTTTTTCGGCGATCGCTACAGCCCCAGAATGCAACGGACCTCCAGTCTCGGATCTGGGGTGATTGTCAGCCCGGAAGGGTATATTCTAACCAACCATCATGTGGTGGAAGCAGCCAGCGAAATCCAGGTCGCACTGGTTGATGGCAGAAACACGAAGGCACGCACGATCGGTTCGGATCCGGAGAGCGATCTGGCCGTGCTCAAGATCGATCTCGATAATCTTCCCAGTATTACTTTTGGTGAATCCGACCAAGCCAAAGTAGGGGATATCGTGCTCGCAATCGGCAATCCTTTTGGTGTCGGGCAAACTGTCACCATGGGGATTATCGGCGCACTCGGCCGCTCTCAGGTGGGCATCAATACCTTTGAGAACTTCATTCAGACCGATGCGGCGATCAATCCTGGCAATTCGGGCGGTGCCTTGACCGACACATCAGGCAAACTAATCGGTATCAATACCGCGATATACTCGCGCACCGGCGGTTCTCTTGGGATTGGCTTCGCCATTCCCGTCAGTGCGGTCAAACAAATCATGCAACAAATTATTGAGACCGGTGGTGTTGTACGTGGCTGGCTGGGTGTCAGCATGCAGGACATCACCCCTGAATTGGCAGAATCGTTTGGATTGGAAAGAACTCGCGGCACGCTGATCGCGGGCGTACTCAAGAACGGTCCAGCTGATGATGCCGGGATCAAGCCAGGTGATATCCTGATTGCCGTGAATGGAGAAACTGTCAGAAATTCTTCGGAAATGCTGAACAAGGTCGCGGCACTTCCGCCCGGAAAAGTCACAACGCTGACAATTCTGCGCAATGGCCTGGAACAAAAGGTGCAAGTCCTGGTGGGTAAACGTCCAACCTAAGAGGTTTGCATCGCATGAATATCAGGCTTTTAAACGGCTTGCCAGCCGCGCTGGTGCGTTGGCTCGACCTCAATCTGCTATCTCTCGGCAGGGAGATGCGGCTTTCCTATCTGCCGCCCTTGATGGTCTATCTGGCAGCTGGCATTTCCAGTCTGACTGGCATCGTCGGCACCTTCTATGTCAAGGAACGTCTGGGGCTGTCGGCAGAATTCCTGGCTGCACTCGGGTTCTGGATGGCGTTGCCCTGGGCTCTCAAAATGCCGCTTGGCCATCTGGTGGACTTGATGTGGCGCTGGAAAAGCCTGCTGGTCTATCTGGGTGCCGGTTTGATCGCGCTCAGCCTGTTCATCATGATCGGGCTGCTCGGTTATACAGAAAGCATGCGCGCGCTCGCACCGCTGGCCCATTGGTATGTCGCGGCCGCGTTGCTGGCGCCGATCGGATATGTGCTGCAGGATGTCGTGGCCGATGCCATGACTGTTGAGGCGGTACCACGGGTTGAACCGAATGGGAACATGGTCGAGGCAGGCAAGCGCAAGCGAATGCACATCACCATGCAGACCCTCGGCCGGGTAGCGATTATCGGCGGCGGGATACTGGTGGCGGTGGTCAATGTCATATTGATGCGCGACGTCGCGACACTTTCGGAAGAAGAGAAGGGCGCAGTCTATTTATTCGTGTATCAACTGGCCCTGGTTATCCCCCTGGTCTCTGTTTGTGGGGTCTGGCTGGCGGCCTGGTTGAAAAGGCGTGATACCCAGCGTTTTATTACGCAGGGCCTCGATCGCAAGGCGGCCGAAGCCTTGCTGAATGTGCACAATGAAGCCCCGCCAATCAATTGGTGGATACTTGGCGGTGGTCTGGTGTTCATGATTATTTCATTGGGTACGGGTCTTGGGCAGATCCCAGGTGCGGAAGAAATCATCTTCTGCCTGTCGATGACAATTGTCCTGTTCATGATCTGGCGCTTGACCGGCGAGCTGGAGCCTGAAGCGCGCCGGGTTCTGGTCGGCACAGCCTTGCTGGTGTTCGTGTTTCGCGCGATTCCCACGCCTGGTGCCGGGGCGACCTGGTGGATGATCGACGAGTTGGACTTCGATCAGCAATTTCTGGCGACATTGTCCTTGATTGGCTCCACATTGACACTGGCCGGAATGTTCATTTTTCGTCGCTTCATGGCGGAGCGTTCAATGGCGTATGTCATTGGTTTTCTGACCATCGCTGGCACGGTTCTGTCGTTGCCGATCATCGGCATGTATTTTGGCCTGCATGAATGGACTGCAGCGCGCACGGGTGGGGTAGTGGATGCCCGCTTCATCGCGGTGATCGATACCGCACTGGAATCGCCACTCGGGCAGATCGCAATGATTCCCATGCTTGCCTGGATTGCCAATTCTGCGCCAGACAAGCTCAAGGCCACTTTCTTCGCCGTGATGGCGTCTTTTACCAATCTGGCATTGTCTGCCTCGCAACTGGGCACTAAATATATCAACCAGGTATTCACTGTGACGCGTGAAGTCAAAGATGCAGAGACCAGTGAGATTCTGATTCCCGCTGATTACAGTGAGCTGGGCATACTGCTTATCACAGTGACCCTGATCGGTTTCGTGTTGCCAATGCTGACAGTTGTTTTGATCAAATACTCGCGCTTGCGTAGTGCCTGATTCTGTTTCTCCAACCCGATTATGGCCGGCAAATAGAGTGCGGTAGCGATTCGTCCGTACTTACATCCTTAGGAGCCGTGAAGGAATAAGTGTTACAGTTATTTATGAGCGACTCCTTACATCATTCCTCCCATCAATGCTGACCGGAGCGCAGTCGCGAGGGCGCTCCCGCCGGTGCCTTCAACATACTGCACAATAGTGGGTATGAATTTCTGCACCATGTCGGGTGTCAAGCCGAGTTGCAGGAATGTGCCCGCCATGCCGCCACTGCCGAGTACGCCGGCAGCAGGCGCGGCACCCAACAGGCTTTGCATATCGGGGATAGAATTGCTCAGAGCGGTAAAATCTTTTGCCGACATTCTCGATTCCGCCAGCTGAAAGAGTGCACCTGCGCCGCCTTGCGCCTGCTGCTGGGTGACACCCAATTGCTGCATCAATACTTCGGTGAGTCCGGTGCTGCTGGTCGCAGCCGTGGCGGCGTCACCGCCTTGCAATATCCGCTCGCCTTGCTGCAGGACGCCACCGGTGTCCGAGAGCGTATCCAAATCGAATGCATGGAGATGGTCAGCCAGACTTATTGTGGTACTTAACGAAAAGCCAGCCATTAATAATTTAACCGTTTTCATTGTATCGACTCCTTGTTCGGGAAACACTATACATAAAGATAGCAGATTTGCACCCAACCCAATATGCCCCCATGTAATTTTCAGAAGGATGTCTGCAGTTCAGAGATAATCCCTCGCCAGTTTCATGGTGCATAAACCCACCCCGCCGTGCATGCAACGCACCACTCACCATTTGTAATGAAAAAGAATGGAGAGCCTCATCCATGCGCTACTTGCGTCCCCCCAGTATCCGGATGTAGTTAGCCCGTTCAAATGCGCTCGGGTCGATGGTGTTTTGCTGGCTCATCACTCCCTTGAACTGGCTGACGGACTGGAAATCCAGCATCTCCATCCATTCCTCCATGCCTTGGGTGATGGTGGCAAGATGATTGATGCCATGTTGATATAGCGAAGAAGCTGTCATGACTGCATCGGCGCCGGCCAGCAGGTACTTGATCGCTTCAGTGGCACTTTGCACGCCGGTGGTTGCGGCCAGCGATGCATGGGTTTTTCCATATAAAACAGAAATCCACAGGAGTGGAAGGCGGATTTCGTTGACGTGGCTGTATTCCAGGTTGGAGAGCACTTTCAGCGCCCGGATGTCGAAGTCGGGCTGGTAAAAGCGGTTGAAGAGCACCAGCCCATCTGCGCCGGCATCTGCTAGGCGGCGGGCCATGTTACCCATGGCCGAGAAGTAGGGATTGAGCTTGATTGCGACCGGTACCGAGACACTGGTTTTGATGCGGCTGACGATATCCAGGTAGCGTGCCTCCACTTCAGTGCCGGTCAGCGCTAGGTCAGCCGGGATATAGAACACGTTGAGTTCGATGCCATCGGCGCCGGCTGTTTCCATTTGCTGAGCATAGTCGATCCAGCCTGCATCGGTGATGCCGTTGAGACTGGCGATAATGGGGATGTCCACGCGTGCTTTGGCCTGGCGAATGATTTCCAGATATTGGTCCGGACCGACGTGATAATCTTCCAGCCCAGGAAAATAATCGAGGGCTTCGGCAAAAGTATTGCTGGTTGCATCCAGCACGGATTCATAGGCAGCCATCTCCTGCCGGAGCTGCTCCTCGAACAGCGAGAACAGCACGGCCGCGCCCGCGCCGACATCTTCCATCTGGACAATGTTATCCACCTGTTCGGAAAGTGGGCAGGCTGAGACAACAATTGGTGAGCGGAGCCTGAGCCCCATGTAGGTGGATGTCAGATCTTTCATTATTGTGCTCAGCCTATTTTCGAGTTGATCAATCTGCGTGCCTGCTGTTTCCGCCACACAGCTCCGAAATCTCCGCCTACTTAGGCAATCGGCTGGAAATCCTGCGATTGCCAACTCGCCATGTCCTCGTAGGTTTTCCAGCGAAGATTGACGATTTCCTGGGCCAGTTTGAGAAGATGTGCCGCCTCGTCCGGTTTGCTCTGCGCGAGGATGCGGTAGCGCAGTTCATTGTAGGCATAGTCCTTCAGCTTGATTGTCGGGCGGGGTGAATCGAGGATGAATGGGTTCTTGCCTGCCTGACGCAGAGCTGGATTGTAGCGGATCAGCGGCCAGTGGCCGGAAGCGGCAGCCAGTTTCTGCTGATCCAGTCCTTTTGCCATATTGATGCCATGAGCGATGCAATGACTATAGGCCAATACGAGTGAGGGGCCAGGATAGGCTTCCGCTTCGCGCATGGCCAGCAGCGTTTGCTGCGGATTGGCGCCCATGGCGATCTGTGCGACATAGACATTGCCGTAGGAGATGGCCTGCATGGCCAAGTCTTTTTTACCGACCTGTTTGCCGGCTGCGGCAAATTTGGCAGTGGCCGCGGTGGGGGTTGCCTTGGACATTTGGCCGCCGGTATTGGAATAGACTTCGGTATCCAGCACCAGCACATTGACGTTCTTGCCACTGGCGAGCACATGATCCAGTCCCCCGGCGCCGATATCATAGGCCCAGCCATCCCCTCCGACCAGCCAGATGCTGCGCTGCACCAGGGTATCTGCAACCGAGAGCAGGCTACTGGCATCGGGGCCGGTCATTTGCAGCAGCTTCACCTTGAGCAGACCAACCCGTTCGCGCTGGCGGGAAATTTCGGATTCCAGCTGTTGCGGGGCATGCAGAATCCCATCCACCAGTTCATCACCCAATGCTGGCCGCAGTTTTTCCAGCAAATCACGGGCAATCGCCGCATGCTTGTCGACTGTGATTCTCATTCCCAGACCAAATTCGGCATTGTCCTCGAAGAGCGAGTTGGACCAGGCCGGGCCTTGTCCCTGCGCATTGGTCGTCCAGGGAGTGGTGGGCAGATTGCCGCCGTAGATCGATGAGCAGCCCGTGGCATTGGCCACGATCAGGCGATCGCCGAACAGTTGCGAGAGCAGCCGCAGATAGGGTGTTTCGCCGCAACCGGCACAGGCGCCGGAAAATTCGAACAGCGGTTCCAGAAACTGTGCGCCACGTACCAGGGAAAAATCGATTCTGGTGCGATCATTGACTGGCAGCTGCATGAAGAAATCGATATGTTGCTGTGCGCGTTCCAGGACAGAAGCCTTGCTGTGCATGTTGATCGCTTTCTTGCCCGGCTCGGTCAGACTGACGGCCGGACAAGCCTCCACGCAGAGCGTGCAGCCAGTGCAGTCTTCCACGTAGACTTGCAGGCTATAGCGGGTTTCGGGGAAGCCCTTGGCATTGATCGGAGCCGAAGGAAATTCAGCCGGCGCGCCCGCCAGGCGTGTCCCGTGATAGAACTTGGCACGAATGACGCTATGCGGGCAGACGAAACTGCAGTTGCCGCACTGAATGCAGATATCCGGCTCCCAGACGGGCACCTCATCGGCAATGTTGCGTTTTTCCCATTTAGTGGTGCCGCTGGGATAGGTGCCATCTGCCGGCAGCATGCTCACCGGTAGTTCGTCGCCCTTGCCCTGCATCATCATGGCAGTGACTTCCCGGACAAACTGTGGGGCATCGGCGGCTACTGCCGGCGGGATTTCCTTGCGGCTGTTTGCCTGATCCGGAATATCGACCGGGTGCAGGTTCGCCAGGGCCGCATCCACGGCGCGGAAATTTTGCGCAATGACAGCCTGGCCTTTTTTGGCATAGGTTTTCTCGATCGCCTTTTTGATCTGATTGATGGCTTCATCTCTTGGCAATACGTTGGATAGGGCGAAAAAGCAGGTTTGCATGATGGTATTGATACGGTTGCCCATGCCACTCTCCCGGGCTACCTTGGAAGCATCGATGACAAATAGTTGGATGCGCTTGTCGAGGATGTCCTGCTGCACTGGCCGTGGGAGTTCATTCCATATGGTTTCCGGGCCATAAGGGCTGTTGAGCAGAAAGCAGGCACCCACTCTGGCATGCGCCAGTATGTGTTCTTTTTCGATAAAGTTGTATTGGTGGCAGGCGATAAAATCAGCCTCCTTGATCAGATAAGGTGCCAGGATCGGTTTTTCTCCAAAGCGCAAATGGGAAACAGTTTTGGCGCCTGATTTCTTGGAGTCATAGACAAAATAGCCTTGCGCATAAAGCGGCGTATTTTCCCCGATGATTTTAATGCTGTTCTTGTTGGCGCTGACGGTGCCATCCGCCCCCAGCCCAAAAAAGAGAGCCTGCGTCATGGTTTCGTCTTGCAGCTCAAAATCAGGGTCATAATTGAGGCTGCTATGGGTCAGGTCGTCGCGAATGCCGATGGTGAAATGATTTTTGGGTGTCTCTTGTTTCAGCGCATCGAAAACCGCCTTGGCCATGGCCGGTGTGAATTCCTTGGACGATAAACCGTAACGGCCGCCAACCACTTTCGGCAAGGCCGGGATTCTTCCTTCGCTGAAGGCTTCCATGAGCGTGGCGGTCAGATCCTGATACAAGGGCTCGCCGGTTGCGCCGGGTTCCTTGGAGCGGTCAAGTACGGCGATTTTACGCACAGTAGCGGGCAGTGCATGCAATAGATGCTGCATGGACAGGGGGCGGTACAGGCGCACCAGGATGACGCCTACTTTCTCCCCGAGGCCGGCAAGGTGCTTGCAGGTTTCGATGGCGGTCTGCGCGCCGGAGCCCATCAGGATGACGATGCGCTCGGCAGCGGGCGCGCCATGGTATTCCAACAGCTGATAGCGGCGTCCGGTCAGCGTCGAGAACCGGTCCATGGTTTCTGCAACGATGGCGGGCAACTGGAGGTAGTAAGGATTGACAGTCTCGCGTGCCTGAAAGTAGACATCAGGATTTTGTGCAGTGCCGCGTATCACCGGGCGATCCGGATTCAGGCTGCGGTGGCGGTGAGCGTAGACCAGTTCGTCATCTATCATGGCGCGAACCTGCTCATCGGAAAGCAGTGTGATTTTGCTCACCTCATGGGAAGTGCGAAAGCCGTCGAAGAAATGCAGAAAAGGAATGCGGGCTCTCAGTGTGGCGGCCTGACAGATAAGCGCCATGTCATGTGCTTCCTGAACCGAAGCTGAGGCCAGTAGTGCAAAGCCAGTCGTGCGGGCGGCCATGACATCGTTATGATCGCCAAAGATCGAAAGCGCCTGCGCGGCCAGCGAGCGCGCCGCTACATGAAACACGGCCGGGGTCAATTCTCCTGCGATTTTGTACATATTGGGCAGCATCAGCATCAAGCCCTGTGAAGCCGTGAAGGTGGTGGTCAAGGCACCGGTCTGCAAGGCACCATGGACAGTGCCTGCCGCACCGGCTTCGCTTTGCATTTCTATGACTTCCGGTACATTTCCCCAAATATTGGGGATGCCCTTGGCAGCCCATTCATCGGCAAGCTCCGCCATGGTGGAAGAAGGTGTGATGGGATAGATCGCGCACACTTCATTGACGCGATAGGCAATATAAGCGGTCGCTTCATTACCGTCTATGGTGGCAATCCTGTTATTCCGGGTGGGTGTTGTCATAGCGGCCTCAAATGTACGAGTTCAGGCGTTTACATGCATGGTTTACTCCGGTTCCGCTACCATTTCTATGGCATGACAGGGACATTGTTCGAAACAGACTGCGCAACCCGTGCAGAGATCATAGTTGAAGCGGTAACGCTTGCCCGGTCCGAGCTTGATGATGGCATCCTCCGGGCAGGCGCCATAGCAACCGTCGCATTCAAAACAATTGCCACAGGAGAGACAACGCTCGGCTTCATAGCGTGCTTCCTCTTCATTCAGGCCAGCTACGATTTCGTTGAAGTCATAGGTGCGGGTTGCGGCTTTCAGTTCAGGCTGCGTCTGTTGCGGTGCAAAAGTCTGATACCAGGTATGCAGGCGCTCAAAGCCGGCTATCGGATGTTTGGGGGGGCTGGAGTAGGGCCGACCACGCAAATAGCCATCGATGAAGCGGGCCGCTTTCTTACCGTGACCGATGGCAACGGTGACGGTACGCTCGCTTGGTACCATGTCGCCACCGGCAAAGATCCCGGGGCAGCCGGTCATCATATCGGGTCCCACTTGCACCGTGCCATCCTGGTCGAATGTGATGCCTGGCACATTGCGCAGGAAGCTGGTATCGGTTTCCTGGCCGAGGGCGAGCACGAGTGCATCGGCTTCCAGTGTTTCATATTCTCCGGTGCCAACCGGCTGGCCGTTCTCGACACGCATAATCTCAACCTTGAAGGATTGCTGATCAATTTCCTTAATGCTGCGCAGCCAGTTGATTTTGACGCCTTCCGAGAGCGCCTCATTCACTTCGGTATCAAAGGCGGTCATATGCTCGCGATCCAGACGGAAGATGATCAAAGGCTCATAGCCCAGGCGCTTGGCTGCGCGCGCGGCATCCATTGCTGTGTTGCCGCCGCCGTAAATGGCTACCCGCCGTCCCAACTGCGGCGCAGCGCCCATGTTTGCATTTTTCAGAAAGGTGAGGGCATCCAGAATTTTTCCTGCATCGCGCGCGGGGATATCGATTTTCTTCGACAGGTGCGTGCCGATGGCGAGGAAGACGGCATCGAAATGACCCGCGGTTTTTTCGGCCAGCACATCTTCCACTTTATGGTTGAAGGTCATTTTGACGCCAATGGCTTCCACCCGCCGGGCTTCGGCTGCCAGCACATTGCGCGGCAGCCGATAGGCGGGAATGCCAAAGTGCATCATGCCTCCGGCAACCGGACCCGCGTCCCGGATTTCCACCTCGTGACCCAAGCGGCGCAAATGATAGGCAGCCGATAATCCACTGGGGCCCGCACCGACCACAAGCACGCGTTTGCCACCAAGCGATGTCTCAAAGTGCGGCTGCCAGCCTGCTGCCAGCGCCTGGTCGCCGAGAAAGCGCTCCACCGCATGGATGCTCACCGGTTCATCCATATATATGCGGTTACAGCTATCCTCGCAGGGGTGATAACACACTCGCCCGAGGATGGCCGGCATGGGATTGTCCTCGATGAGTTTCTGCCAGGCTTGTTCATATTGTCCCGCCATGGCCAGCGCCAGCCAGGCCTGAATATTTTCACCTGCCGGGCAGGCATGGTTGCATGGAGGAAGAAAATCCTGGTAAATCGGACGCTGTTTGCGTAACGGGCCTGTGCCTTTGGCATGGCGGAGCAGATCGGGAAAAGCAGTCAGATCGATTTTGTTCTGGGACATAGCGAATTATCCTGGGTCTTTCCATTGAACGTTGCCAATCGGTTCAGGAACCATGGCATTTCATGGTATTGGCGGATTGACCTGCTCAACCAGTAAGCGTTCTTAGAAGCTGTTTAAAATTGTTAGTTCCGGGTCAGTTTGTCCGACGCTTTGCAACGGTCTCGACAGGTTTTCCGAAAAGCATCTGGATGGCCACGGCCCGTTGGGTCTCGCCAAGACGGCGGTTGAAATCGCGGATGACCATTGTTTTCTGCCGTTTTTGCGAGCGCAGCGAAGCAATCCAGTGCAACGTCAGCTTGGCCTTGATGCCGAGTCGCTTGCCAAGCTGTTTCCGATCGGTCAGAACGAGACGGGAAGCTTTTGTTAAGTGTCAATGAAAACCACTGAGAATGCAATCCCCCAAATAACGTTGGGCGATATGCCGTGGGCTGGGGTTGGGGACGCATACAGGCTACCGATCCAAACATGGGATCCGGGCGGGCCGGTGGATGGCCGATAGCCTTTGGCTTGTAAACGAAAGTTTGGACGTTCAAGCAGTCAATGTCTGAATGTCGTGTGCAATGACTACTCCGGTCAGAATTAGTGGATTAGAAATAGTTATACATCAGGTAGATATATCCAGCAATAAAAAACGAGGCAACTATTATTACTGCCTTTTTCATTATCGATATCCTCCATTCGGTTGAAATTGATACTGCTATTTTAATGCAATGGTTCGATCATGCGAATTGCCGTTCTGGCCAGGAAGCTGACTTCGGCAGGTGTGGCGCGCATTCACGCACCATATGATTTGTGACAGAAAAGCTGTTTGGAAATTTCCGTTTCAGACCCATCTCTTCAAGGTCATAGCTCAATGCAGCGTTGCATGGCCGTCAAAAAGTGTCTGGATGGCTGCGGCCCATTGGGCCTTGCCATGAATGGCAGTCATTTGCACCGTTCGTGACGCGCGCAGCGAAGCAATCCAGTTATCGCTGGATATGCTTGCTATGCTTGCCGGAAGTCAGAAATTTCAAACAGCCTGAGAGCTTGTTACAGCGGAAAAACTAGAAGACCGGCTTGCAGTCAAAAACACGTCATCGCCCTGTCCTGCGCGGCCAAGTTTTGGGTAGAAAGATAGTGATCGATTGCCCGGGCTGCCCCTCGGCCCTCTGCAATGGCCCACACGACCAGCGACTGTCCGCGGCGGCAGTCTCCTGCCGCAAATATACCTGGAATGCTGGTCGCAAAATGCCCATAGTCAGCCTTGAAGTTGGAACGATTGTCAGTTTCCAGGCCCAGGCTGGATGCAATCGATTGTTCTGGTCCAAGAAAGCCCATGGCAAGTAAAACCAGTTGAGCGGGATAAATGGTTTCGGAATCGGCTATTTCGGTAAAGGGTGCTTTGTCACTGGGTTTCGACCAGTCGATACGCAGCGTGCGGATTGCGGCGACATGGCCATGCCCGTCATCGATAAATGCCTTGGCCAGAATTGCAAATTCTCTGGGGTCGTGGCCGAAACGCGTGGCTGCTTCCTGATGTCCGTAGTCGGTCCGGAAAATCCGTGGCCATTGCGGCCACGGATTGCCGGCAGTTCGCTGCAGCGGTGGCCGTTCCAGCAACTCAAAATTGATCAGGGATTTGCATCCATGACGCACGGCCGTGCCGATACAATCGTTACCCGTATCGCCGCCGCCAATGACAATCACATCCCTGTTTCTGGCAGAAATAAGGGGCGTTGTCACCTGGCCATCGTCCAGCAACATCTGGGTGTTGTGATGCAGAAAGGGCATCGCATAATGGATGCCGTCCAGCTGGCGTCCCGGGATTGGCAGATCACGCGGACGTGTGGCACCGCAGGCCAGTAAAATGGCATCAAAGTCTTTCCGCAATATGTGGATACTCAGATAGGTGACAGCATCATTCTCTGGTCTGCTATCTACCGGCGTATCGTCATCACCCACTATGTGTGTGCGGGTGATGAATTTGACGCCCTCGGCCTGCAATAAATTGACACGTCGCATCACAATCGATTTATCCAGCTTCATGTTGGGTATGCCATACATCAATAAACCCCCGACACGATCATGGCGCTCAAATACAGTGACGTTATGGCCGGTCCGATTCAACTGATCCGCTGCCGCCAAGCCGGCAGGACCACTGCCTATGACCGCGATTTTTTTGCCGGTGCGATGGCTTGGCTGTTTGGGTGTTACCCAGCCTTCGGCAAAGCCACGGTCGATGATTGCGCATTCGATATTTTTGATCGTGACCGGTAAATCGGTAATCCCCAATACGCAGGCCCCCTCGCACGGTGCCGGGCATACACGGCCGGTAAATTCTGGGAAATTGTTGGTTTTATGTAATCGCTCCAACGCTTCCCGCCACCGGCCTTGATAAACCAGGTCATTCCATTCGGGAATCAAATTGTCGACCGGACAGCCTGTTTCCGACTGGCAGAATGGCACGCCACAGTCCATGCAGCGGGCACCCTGGGTTTTCAGGTGTTCTTCCGGTACCGGGGCAAGAAACTCCTGATAAGATTTGAGCCGCTCGAATGGATCCGCATAAGGCACCGTCTGGCGCGGATATTCCTTGAAGCCTGTTGGTTTGCCCATATGACACCCCCTCGTTGAAATATTGGGTGGCTATTTCAATAATGAACGGGAGCCTGAGCGAGCGCATCATCCTGGATCAGCTGCAGCCGGAATGATTGAATTCAATGGCTGTTCATGACCAGTGGTTGTTCGATACGTGCTGCTCCCAGTCCTGATTTTTTCGCTTCATCTGCACGCGCAGTCAGGCCCAGCAATACGCGTTTATAGTCAATTGGCATCACTTTCGTGAACGCGGTCAGCGAATGTTCCCAGTCATCCAATATGCTTCTGGCGACGGTCGAGCCAGTATGGCGATAATGATTCTCGATCATTTCATGCAGCTCGATGATCTCCCATTGGTTTTCCATTCTTTCTAATACAATTGAGCCGGGATTGCAATGTACCCTGAGTCTGTTTGCAGGATCCCAGACATAGGCAATGCCCCCAGACATGCCTGCCGCAAAATTACGGCCGGTCGGACCGAGGATGGCCACCCGGCCGGCTGTCATGTATTCACAGCCATTATCGCCAACGCCTTCAACCACCGCATGGGCGCCGGAATTGCGCACACAGAACCGCTCGGCCGCCAAGCCCCTGAAATAGGCCTCCCCGCTGGTTGCGCCATAAAGCGCGACATTTCCGATAATGACGTTTTCTTCGGGTACGAATGTCGCGCAGCGGGGAGGGTAAATAATCAGTTTGCCCCCTGACAACCCTTTTCCCACATAATCATTGGCTTCGCCTTCCAGCCGGAGGGTGATTCCACGTTGCAGCCAGGCCGCGATCGACTGGCCGGCCGAGCCGGTGAGCTTGATTGTGATGGTATCGTCCGGTAAACCGGCAGCGCCGTAAGCCTTGCATAACGCATGGCTGAGCATCGTGCCGACGGTGCGATGCGTGTTGAAAACGGGCAGATCGATCATCACCTTGTCGCCGGATTGCAGGGCAGGGCGGGCCAGCCTGATCAATTCATTATCCAGCGCCTGTTCCAGGCCGTGATTCTGCTCGATCTGCTTGAAGCGACCGACATTTTGACGATAAGCGGGCGGCTGTGCCGGCGTAAGAATCGGGGAAAGATCGAGGCGATGGTTTTTCCAATTGCGGACAGCCGCATTGGTTTCCAGCATTTCTACCTGGCCGACCATCTCTTCGATCGTGGCGAAGCCCAATTCGGCCATGATGCGGCGTGTGTGTTCCGCGACCATGAATAGGTAATTGATCACATATTCAGGCTTGCCTGCAAAATTTTTGCGCAGTTGCGGATCCTGTGTGGCAATACCGACTGGGCAGGTATTCAAGTGGCATTTACGCATCATGATGCAGCCCAGGGTGATCAAGGGGATCGTGGCAAATCCAAATTTTTCGGCACCCAGCAGGGTGGCGATGACCACGTCACGGCCGGTCTTGAGTTGTCCGTCCGTCTCCAGCGAAACCCGGCTGCGTAAATCATTCAGCACCAGCGTCTGGTGCGCTTCGCTGACGCCCAGCTCCCAGGGAAGGCCTGCATGCTTAATACTGGTCCAGGGCGATGCGCCGGTGCCGCCATCATGTCCGCTGATGAGAATGTGATCCGCATGGGCTTTGGCCACACCTGCGGCAATCGTGCCGACACCCATCTCCGCTACCAGTTTTACGCTGATGATGGCAGATGGATTCGCATTTTTTAAATCATAGATCAGCTGAGCCAGATCCTCAATGGAATAAATATCATGGTGCGGCGGGGGAGAGATGAGTCCGACGCCAGGGATGGCATGGCGCGTTTTGGCTATGATGTGGTCCACTTTGTAGCTTGGCAGTTCGCCGCCTTCACCCGGCTTGGCGCCTTGTGCCATTTTGATTTGCAACTCATCTGCGTTGGCCAGATACCAACTGGTGACGCCGAAACGCCCTGAAGCAATCTGTTTGATGGCGGAACGGCGCAAATCGCCATTTTTATCGGGGATGAAACGGGCAGGGTCTTCACCGCCTTCGCCAGTATTGCTTTTGCCGCCAATGCGATTCATCGCTATCGCCAATGTTTCATGCGCTTCACTGCTGATGGAGCCAAAGCTCATCGCGCCGGTACGGAATCGCCTGACGATACTGACTGCTGGTTCGACCGCTTCCAGAGGAATGGGGGGGCGCACATTCTCCCTGAATTTGAACAGACTGCGCAAAGTGCAACGGTTGCGATCATCGGTATCAACGAGTTTTGTGAATTGTTCATAGGCCTCATTGCTATTGGTTCGGGCGACTGTTTGAAGCAAGGCAATGGTTTGCGGGTTCAGCGCATGCTTTTCGCCCTCGGCCCGCCAGTGGATCTGGCCATCGTTGGACAAAAGCGGCGACCGGACCGGCTGGCGGCGTGGAAATCCTGCTGCATGGCGCTGCAGGATTTCCTTTTCCAGTACTGCCAGATCTGCGCCATCGATGCGGCTGGCGGTGCCGGTGAAGTACCGCTTGATGACCTGCTGGCTCAGGCCGATGGCCTCGAAAATCTGTGCGCCTTTGTAAGAAGCGAGCGTGGAAATGCCCATTTTCGCCATGACTTTCAGCATGCCTTTGGCCACCGCCTGGCGATAGGCAGTCACAATGGCGTCATCGCTGTCGAAGACCGGCGGCAATAGTCCTTGACGCCGATCATGCCATAAGACCTCGAAGGCAAGATAAGGGTTGACCGCATCTGCGCCATAGCCCGTGAGCAGGCAATGATGATGCACTTCGCGTGCTTCACCAGTTTCAACCACGATTCCGAGTTGCGAGCGTTTGCCTTGCCTGACCAGATGCTGGTGCACAGCGCCGACGGCCAGCAGCATGCTGCTGGCCGCTCTTGTTGGGCCGGTATTGCGGTCTGACAATACGACTAGGGAAAAGCCTGCTGTCACTGCGGCTTCGGCCTCGTCGCAAATGCGCGCGAGTGTCTGGTCCAATCCCTCGCTGCTTTGGTCCACATCCCATGTGATATCGATGGTGAGGGTTTTCCAGCCATAATCCGGCTGAATCTGGTCAATTTGCTTGATGGCGGATAATTGTGCGTTGCTGAGTACCGGTTCAGGCAGGTAGAGTCTGTGGGCGTGCTGTTCAGTGGTGGTCAACAGATTGGCTTCGGGACCGATATAACAGGCCAGCGACATGATTTCCGATTCCCGAATGGAATCGATGGGGGGGTTGGTCACCTGCGCAAATAATTGCTTGAAATAGTCGTAAAGCAGGCGCGGCTGTTCACTGAGTATCGCCAACGCGGCATCGTTTCCCATCGAACCGATTGGATCGCGCTTCTGCAGAATCATGGGGCGCAGGATAAATTGCAGCGTTTCGGTGGTATAACCGAACGCCTGCATGCGCGCCAGCAGAGCCTGAGGATCAGACTGATGCGTCTGCTGCTGAATGGGCAAGTCCTCCAGGCTGAGACGTTGCTGCCCCAACCAGCGGGCGTAGGGGCGGTGCGATGCCAGCCTGTTTTTGAGTTCATCGTCCGGAATCAGGCGGCCCTCAACAGTGTCGACCAGGAACATATGACCGGGTTGCATGCGCCCCTTGGTTTTTACCATGCTCGCTGCAACCGATGGCAATACACCGGCTTCGGAAGCCATGATGACGCGATCATCATGCGTGATGGTGAAACGGCCAGGACGCAAGCCGTTGCGGTCCAGTACCGCGCCGATATAGCGGCCGTCAGTGAACGTGACCAGTGCCGGCCCATCCCAGGGCTCCATGAGACATGAAAAATATTCATAAAATGCCCGCTTTTCGGCAGACATCAAAGGATTGTTCTGCCAGGCTTCGGGGATCATCATCATTACGGCTTCGGGCAATGGCCTGCCCCCAAGCAACAATAATTCCAGCACATTATCGAACACACCGGAATCACTGGTTGTTTGGTCAATGATGGGCAGCAGCTTCTTGAATTCCGCGCCATATAGATTACTGTCCATCAACTCCTCGCGCGCGCGCATCCAGTTGATATTGCCGCGAAGTGTATTGATTTCACCATTGTGGCCCAAGAAGCGCATGGGTTGGGCGCGATCCCAGGAAGGGAAGGTGTTGGTGGAAAAGCGCGAGTGAACCATCGCCAGATGGCTGCTGAATCTGCTGTCGAGCAGATCGGGATAATAAAGCGGCACCTGCCCGCTGGTCAGCTGACCTTTATAGACAATGACACGGTTGTTCAACGAGCATACATAGTATTTGTCCAGCAACTCAGGTCTTTCAGCCGCGATCCGATGGTAGGCCTGCTTGCGCAGCAAATACAATTGCCTGCAGAAAGCGGGTTCGTCCAGATGAGGTGCAGCAGCGATGAACAGCTGCTCGATGGCTGGTTGCGTCAGTCGTGCGGAAAGACCGATATCGGCTTTGTCAGCGTCGGTCGGTAAAGTGCGCCAGCCAAGCAGGATTTGTTCCTGCTGGGTGATATAGTATTCCAGCTGTCGTTTGCAATAGGCCCGGTCATCCGGGTCTGGCGGCAGGAAAATGTTGCCGATACTGTAGCGGCCCGGCTCGGGCAAGTCGATGTCAAAGTCGTGCTGTGCGATTTCCCGCATGTAGGCATCGGGAATCCCGGTCAAAATACCTGCGCCATCACCAGTATTCTTTTCGCAACCGCACGCGCCCCGATGATCCATGTTGCGCAGCATGTCCAATGCATCGAGTACTAGCTGGTGGGAATGCCGGCCCCTGATATGCGTGATGAACCCAACACCACAAGCATCATGTTCGTCTGCTGGGTCATACAAACCCTGCCTTGGGAGAATGGTATTTCTCATCATCACTCACCTCCATGTGCTGTACAGATAGCGTACTCCCAAATGTTTGCTTAGGCTACTTTTAATTTGTCCTATTATCCCGGACACCAGCTGGGTGAATTTAGAGAAGATAATTTACACTTTTGTAAACAGTATGTTATTTGTATGGAAGAGTCGCGGGCTGAATATTATGGTGTGTTAATGTGTTCCCTAGGTTGCTGCGCCCGCATATATGGCTCGCAGCAACGATAAACGGTAGGGTGGGTTTGCGCGCCATCCAGCCGGCGCTAATTACGGTTGTTGGGGAAAGTCCAGCTTCGCGATTTTTAGCTGTGAAGATGGAGGGAGAATGAAGATCTGTGATGCGTTGAGATCGGGAAATATCCGCAAGTGCTGAATGAATCGAAACAGCTAAGCCCTAGAACATCATGGGCATTCTGAAATTTAAACGGATATCCTGCGCATCGCTGGTGGTGCCTATGGCAAATGATAAATTTAGCGTGGTGAGCATCGAATACTTGAAAGCATAGCCGATTAGCAATTGTCCGATATCCAACTGGCTGCCGGGCAGTTTTCTGCCATTCACTCTGGAGTTGAAATTGTGACGATGCGAGTAGCCGATATTGAAGGACGAACGTTCATTGATGCCAAATCCCATCCCGAAAGTAATGCCAACGCCATCACCTGGGTTGACCCGGATATCTTCTCCGCCGATGTTGGTCTCTTTGGTGCGGGCATTGAAGTTGTAGCCCAGGTTAGCAAAGAAAACTGCCGGGTCGGAAGCATAAAGCGCAGTGATACTGGGTTGGAAACTGAAAAAACCGGCACCGGTCGGGACCTCAGTGGGAAATACTGCGCCGGGTACACCCTGAGCCTGCGCATATTCGATATCGAACGGACCTTTGCCTGTCGGCACTGTAACGAACATATTTCCGACCAGGATAGGCCATCCGCCCGCTCCGGAGTTGAGCTGGTAGCGTGCAGCAAACTCGATGTCGCCCAGGCCATGTCCCGAAGCATTGAAAGTTTCATCGATCCCGGCACCGATGCTGATCGGCCTGGAGCGTTGTTCATCAAAACGCGCCCGGTAAGGAATTCTTGCTTCCACCTCAAAACGATCGGTGACGCCGTAGCGGCCGCCTAGACTTGCCATAAAGCTGTGACGATCAATTTGGCGCACGTCGATCAAACCGACAGCGATTGCAGGTAGAAATGTGAATGCATCCAGAAATAGGCGATTGCTGTCGGTGAAGGAATATTCCAGTGTCGGTTCGATTACAAATTTCCCTTTGCGTGTCAGGACACCTCCGACCGTGTCGCTTAGCCTTGGCATTTCGGGCGGTCTCGGTTTTTCCTCTTTTTGTGGAGGCGCTTGCCCAACCGGGCCGGCAGGCATATTGGCAGGCTTTGCTTGCGCAGTAGTTTGACCGGGGCCTTTATCGGCCGGCCTGCTAGGTTGTGCGGTCTGAGCGTTGCCGGCAGGACTCGGGGCAGGGGGCTGACTTGATTGGGCCGATTTGGCGGGCTGTTTGGAAAGGCTATCGAGACGAGTTTTGAGTTTTTCTATTTCCTTTCCCTGCTCAATAATGATACGGCGTTGTTTCTCGAATTCTTTTTGTTGCTCCGCAAAGAGCACCTTGTATTGCTGGAGTATCTCGTCTGGTTCGTTTGTTTGCGGGAATGCTGTGGTAGCGATTGACAGACAAGTGACAAGAAATGGATATTTTATGATTTTCAGTGATAAAGCAATTTTGTTGCGCACATTCCTCTCCGCGATCGACAGCTTTTACAATCTCAGCCTATTGAACTATTTTAACCCAGGCATGATAAAATCTGTAAAAACCCGATGATCGCTGTTAATTATTTCTGCATTCTGCAGATTGCTGATTTCTATGTTGATTTCCGTGATCGTGCGGAGCTGTTGGTCATCCAGTGTATTCTGGATGAAAGAACCCATTGCTGGCGTTGTGACGGAGTCGGAGACCAAATTCTGAATGCCGTTTTGCAGCAATAAAGTGTCTTTCGGCGTTTGAAAATAGGATGAGAACAGTTCGTTGCCATTCAGCATGACGATTTTTTCCAGATTTAAATCAATGCGTACGCCATTGGGAAGAATAAACCCGCCTCTCAATTCATCGAGCTCATCGTCTGTCGCCCGTTCCCAATTGTTATCATGATCAAAAGCTGATCGATAGGCCACATTATCCACACCTTCGGCTGCTGCCGGTACTGACAAGCAGGCGAAGGTGGCTGTTAGAAGAATCGCTGGAACATTGACTTTTTTTTGTTGAACGTTGCTGGTTTTCATTGTTCCTCCCTCTCCTAAAAGCGCCTAGCGGAAATCCCAGGGCCCAGGACGTAACACATTGAAAATTGCCAAGCTGGAGCGGTCAACAGCGTCTCCCAAAGGGGCTGACCGATCCGCCCATTCCTGACGAGCTTGCTGATAGGATACTTCAGGATCTAGGTTGCCGTGAATCAGAAATAAGATGCGATTGCCCCACATTTTTTCAAATTCATGTCTGGCGATAATCTTTACCCCTTGCGCTGGATCGCCCACCAATATTTTATGGGTATCGACACCCTTGATAATGACAAAATGCATGTAACCCTTGTCATTGATGATGGTGATGGCGGGGCTGCCGGTGGAGTACAATTGGTCCAAGTTTATTTTGAAACCATCCGAGGGGTACCCTCTTCGCTCGAGATAGAGCTTCATATCCAGCATGGAAAATCCTTCTTTCTTGATTTTCTGTTGATTGCCATGCTGAAACATGTCGACGAAAACGGATTGCTCATCGACGATATCGTCATAATGATAAGTGAGCAGGCTAGCCAGCGCAGCTGAACCGCAACTGAAATCAAACTGCTGCCGATAGACGGTACTGAAACGGCGCTCGGCAAAACTTTTTCCCTGGATGTTGAAATTACCCCCACCTGCAATGCCGACCAGTTCTATGCCAAAGGCAGTGCCACCAGTCATTATCCAAACTATCAGAAGCAGTATCGGTCGAAATTTCATGTCTGGGTCTCGGGGTCTGTGAAATGGCTGCTCGGTTATTACGGCAACAATTTTGTAAAATACTTACGAATTCAGCTTCTTGCCAAGATATAGTCTGCCTGAATTATTGCTCAGGATGTGCTTGCTTATTAAGGCAAAATCGTGACATTGATGATTGTGGAATCCTGTATCAATACATTATTACCTGAATTCTGGATGACTGAAAACATACCACCCGCACCGGCAAAGGAACCGTGATCAATGATATTGAAGCCGCTGGTATTATTGGTTGCATTGTTATCGGTAAGTGTCGCGCGTACATTCATGTTGTTGAGCGTTGTTACATCGATTCCCTCCCGGCCGCGTGCATTGTCCAGTTCCTCAATTGATGCTTTTTCGGCGTGAAAAAGCAGCGTACCTTCCAAAAACTCCTCCGAATCAGGCGGAGCAGCATACAGCACATTAACCGGGATCGACATCGCCAGAGCAATGAGACTCTTTCTGATTAGGGTATTCATATCAAACCCACCTTTCTAATTTACGCTCGCGTATCCAACCTGGAAAAAAGCTGGCAAGCAAGCTGAATCGAGCATGACTTGCCAGCTATCCATATCAACTAAAGCAGGTTAAACGTGATCAATCTTACTGATTGACGTTTACGTTGCCTTGGAAAGATACTTGTTGTTGAATCAGTGAGTTGGATCCCATGTTTTGGGCAACTTGATTCAGACCCGCAGCGCCATTGAAAGAATTGTCAATCGCATTGTGGGCATTGACTGCAGCGTTATCATAGTCAACCTGGATAGTGCCGACGCCTTCGCCTGTTACCGTGCCGGCCAGTGTGGCATTGTTAACAGAGTAGGTGCTGGTTGCGTTACCAACATTGGCAGCTGCACCACCATTATCTGCATGAGTGCTGCTGTTGTCGCTGTTGTTGGTGTTGTCAACCGTAGCGGTGCTGCCATTGTTGGCTGCTGCCGAATTTTCAGATGCGGCTGCATAGCTGTTGTCGCTGTTGTCGCTGTTATCGCTATTGTCGCTGTTGTCAACTGTGGCGGTGCTGCCATTGTTGGCCGCAGCCGAGTTGTCGGATGCGGTGGCATAGCTGTTATCGCTGTGGTCGCTGTTGTCTACATTTGCAGTGCTGCCATTATTGGCAGAAGCAGATCTGCTTTCAGCGGCTGCATAGCTGTTGTCGCTGTTATCGCTATTGTCGCTGTTGTCAACTGTGGCGGTGCTGCCATTGTTGGCAGAAGCTGCGCCGCCATCTCCTGCAGCCGATGAATAGCTGTTGTCGCTGTTATCATCAGTGTTGTTGTACGAGTCGGTGGCGGTCTGGTTGTATGAGTCGTTGATGCTGTTGTTGGTGTTATCACTATTGTCTGCCGTTGCGGTGCTGCCATTGGTAGCAGACGCATTGCCATCACCAATTCCTACAGCAGCTTCGACAGCGATGCTGTTGTCACTATTGTCGCTGTTATCAGCTACGCTGTTATCGCTGTTGTTGCTGTTGTCGCTATGGTTGCTGTTGTCGCTGTTGTTACTGTTATCACTGTTATCGGCTACGCTGTTGTCGCTGTTGTTGCTGTTATCGCTGTTGTCAGCTACGCTGTTGTCGCTATGGTTGCTGTTGTCACTGTTGTTACTGTTGTCGCTATTGTCAGCTACGCTGTTATCGCTGTTGTTGCTGTTATCGCTGTTGTCACTGTTGTCACTGTTGTTGCTGTGATCACTGTTGTCAGCTACGCTGTTATCACTGTTGTTGCTGTTGTCGCTATTGTTGCTGTTATCGCTGTTGTCGGCTACGCTGTTGTCGCTGTTGTCGTAGGCGTTGTTGCTTTCCACATCGCCAACTGTCGATGTGCTGCCTTCACTCGAAGAAGCAGTACCGGTTCCTTCGGCATGGGAATTAACACTGGCGTGTTGGTCGCCTTCAAAGCCTTCAGCCGCAGTATTGGTTGGGTTGGCCCAAGCATTGCCTGCAGCACCAAATGCAAGAACGATACTGGCAACCAAGATTTTTTTGGAAAAGTTTTCCATGGTATTTCTCCTTTGATATCGTGGATTAAGAAACAAAAAATATTTGAAAATATTTTCTATATCTTGAAATGCCATCGAGGCAGTTTGTCTCGGATCGGAGACAGCACCTCTTTGGTGTTTTTATCGTAGGCGATACCTGGGAACTAAGCAATAATGCAATTGCATACAAAACAGGACAACGTGCTTGAATTTGACTGCAAAAATTGTCAAATCGAACAGATTTTCGGGTTTGGGTTTGAAAAAATCTGAATGTAGTCTGAGAGCGCACCGTTTTTATATCCCGCCAATGGAAATTCTGGTGCTGGGTGAGGAGAGGATAAAACGTCTATTCAATAAATCGTAAATCCGGCAAATAATTACGGATTCTCCAATCGGGCGAGGTGGATTGCGCCCTTTTCATGTGCAAGACAGAGTGTCAGTTTTTCTGACATGCTGCCGCGCATCGGTTGGAGAACCCAGTCTGTTTATTCGCTTTCCTTGTCGGTCAAGGATCCGAAGAAGAGTTTCACGTCCCTGACAAAGCCTTCACCCACTTGCCGGCCCAGTTGGTGCTTGGCCATCAAGCGAATGGCTTCGTCCAGTGTTTCGACGGATCCATCATGAAAATAGGGGCCGGTTTGGGTGATGTTTCTGAGGCTGGGCACCTTGAATACTTTTTTGTCGCTTTCGATGCCGGTGACCTCATATCGGCCCATATCGGCAGTTTCATAGGGCTCGACCATGCCTATTTTCTTGAATGAATTGCCACCCAGCACCACACCGTTATGGCAAGTGGCGCATCCCATGTGGATGAACTTCTTCAGCCCTCTTTGTTCGGCCTGGCTGAGTGCCTCCTTGTCGCCATTGAGAAAGTCATCGAAACGGGAGGGCGTCAACAGCGTGCGCTCGAAAGCGCCAATGGCAACGCCAATGTTTTTGTATTGGAAGGGATCATCCTTGCCTTTGAACGCCTCTGCAAAGAGTGTCTGATAGGCCTCGATTTTTTTCAATTTGGCGATGACGGCGGCTTCACTCGGCATGCCCATTTCTACGGGATTCAGGATGGGCCCAAGGGCCTGCTCTTCGACATCCTTGGCCCGGCCATCCCAGAATTGAGCGATATGCAGTGCGGCATTGAGGGTAGTGGGCGAGTTTCTGCCGCCGCGTTTGCCTGCGTGGCCGGGTGAGGTCGGTTCGTTATCCACGCCAAATTTGTCCAGGCGATGACAGGAATTGCAGGAAATGGTGTCATTGACCGAAAGCCTGGGATCCATATAAAGCACTTTGCCAAGTTTGATCAAGGCTTCGTTCTTTTGCTCGTCAATGATCGAAGCGGGAAGCGGTTCAAAGAATTGCTTGAGGGTTGCTTCATCCAGTCCCGGGCCACCGCCATGCATGCCGCCATGATGCTTGCCACGATGTTCGCCAGCATGCTTTCCGCCATGATGACCACCCTCATGCATGCCACCTTGATGACCCTGCTCATGTTGAGCGTATGCCTGCGCACTTAACAGCAGTGCCAGGAGTAATATTTTTTTCATGCTGCCTCCGTGAAATATGGGTGTGATTGCCGCCAGTTTTATTTGAAAATATCATACTCTTATAACGAAATTCTGCTAAAGATTTGCATTCATTATTAAGCGTTACAAGAAATTTGATAGATTTATTGTATACCCGATGACAGAGGATCTGTTGTTTCCCGCTGGCATCGCCAGCTTTCTTGCGGCTGCATGCATAGAAGATATTGATTCGATTCCAGCGTGACAAATGCCACATGCATTCAGTTTTGTTATGACTAATGTTGGGGGAAGGCGTCAATCTGAGACAAGGCGGGATTGTGCACTGGTTGAGAGAAAAGATGTCGGGAAATTTTACATTCAGTCAACGCGATGAAGAGATTCTGGTTCCTAAGGCCTGTTAATCAATAGGTTGTATATGCTGGCGTGAATCTTGCTTAATTTGATATGGGCAATCTATCAACTTTGGCCATTCTGTTTTATAAAATAAAGAACATGGAGATCAAGTATGAGTAAAAGGCAGTCCGGACGTCTATCCCCCTCTTTTTATACCTTGCTGGAAGCAAGTCTTGAAAAGAAAACGACCAATACCAAAATACTTGCACAACACTTGAATCGTTCTCCGGCGACTGTTCGCACCCAATATCAGAGAGTCATGGAGCGGTTAGGCGTGCATTGCCGCTACGAGGCGCTTCGTGCAGCCGAGGAAAGTGGTCTGATCAGGAAAAACAAACGCATCAGCCTCTAGGAGGCTGACCGAGAATAGACTGATCTACTGCGAACAAACCTGCCAGGCTGGATTTTTCTATCCTTTTCGTTGAATAGAACAACTATTCGCCTCAAATGATCTAAAAATCCCGCTCAGTCAGCTTCGCCCTCGCTACGCTATTCTCGGACAGCCTCCTAGACTCAAGCTTGCTCAGTATTTCTGGACAAATCAGTCACTTTCCGGGGACATGCTGCAACCACAAGGGTGCTCTTGCGCACCATCAAGCTGATAATGGAATGTTCCAGGCTTCAGGTCTCCTGAAATTGGGAGGGGACCAGCATCTGGATTGGGTGATGTTGAAAGTTCAATTCAGCAAATTACCCAGACGCTCAATCGCTTTGCGCAGATTATCCATAGAAGTCGCAAAAGATAGCCGTACGTAGCCATCTGAACCGAAGGCCGAACCGGGAACCACGGCCACACCCGCCTTCTCCAGCAAATAAGCGCTGAAAGCAATGTCGCTATGATCAGGTAACAGTTGTTGAACGGTTAGCTTGTCGATTGCCTGGCGAACATCGGCGAAGGCATAAAAAGCGCCCTGAGACAGCAGGCAATGTATGCCCGGTATGGTATTCAGGCTGTCGGTCAGAAATTGATTGCGCTCTTTAAAGGCGGTGATCATGGGGATCATGCAGGATTGATCGCCATTCAGTGCGGCTTCGGCCGCCATCTGGGCAATGGAATTAGGGTTGGATGTGCTCTGCGACTGGATATTTTCCATGGCAGTAATGATCGCTGCCGGCCCGCCGCAATAGCCGATCCGCCAGCCGGTCATGGCATAGGCCTTGGAGACTCCATTGAGTACAATAGTGCGCGGTTTCAAATCCGGGCAGGCATCCAGAATATTGACGAAGCGATCGCCGGTCAGCAGGATATGCTCGTACATGTCATCGGTGGCGATCAGGATTTGGGGATGTTTGTGCAATATCTCGCCCAGCGCCTGCAGCTCTTGCACGCTGTAAACGCTGCCTGAAGGGTTGCTGGGGCTATTGATGACAAACATCCGGGTGTTGGGTGTGATCGCTTTTTCCAGCTGCGCCGGGGAAATCTTGAAATTATCCTCGATCCCGGTTTGAATAAAGACCGGTTTGCCTTGAGCGATCAGGACGATGTCGGGATAGGAGACCCAGTAAGGGGCTGGGATGATGACTTCATCGCCGGGATCGATGGTGGCCAGCACCAGATTGAAGAAACTTTGCTTGCCGCCAGAAGACACCAGAATTTCTCCTGGGGTGAAGTCCAGTGAATTGTCACGCTTGAACTTGGCAATGACTGCCTGTTTCAATGAGGCAGTGCCACCGACGGCCGTATATTTGGTAAATCCATTCTGAATGGCCGTCATCGCAGCATCCTTGATATGCTGCGGAGTGTCGAAATCGGGTTCACCCGCGCCAAGACCGATGATATCCTTTCCTTCTGCCTTGAGTTTGGCGGCTTTGGCGGTGACTGCCAGAGTAGGCGAGGGCTTGATGGCTTGAACACGTTGCGAGAGTTTCACGAGATGGCTCCTGAAGTTTGCGGTTTCCGCATGTTAAAATCAATTGTATAAATTTTGTGGCAATCAAACCCGTGATTATTACCTTTCCCGGCAGCCCTTACAAGCTCAATCAAGCATTTCAGCCCGCAGGCGATCAACCGGAGGCAATTGCCAGACTGGTGGACGGTGTGGAAGCGGGCTTGTCCTTCCAAACCCTGTTGGGCGTAACCGGTTCCGGCAAAACGTTCACGATTGCAAACATGCTGGCCCGCCTGGGGCGGCCAGCCATTATCATGGCGCCCAATAAAACCCTGGCTGCCCAGCTTTATGCAGAAATGCGCGAATTCTTTCCGGAAAACGCGGTGGAATACTTTGTTTCCTATTACGACTATTATCAACCGGAAGCCTATGTACCTGCCCGTGACTTGTTCATAGAAAAGGATTCAAGCATCAACGAGCATATCGAGCAAATGCGCTTGTCCGCCACCAAATCCCTGCTCGAGCGGGAAGACGCGATCATCGTTGCAACCGTATCCTGCATTTATGGGATCGGTGATCCGGTCGATTATCACGGCATGATTCTGCATGTGCGCGAACATGAAAAAATCAGCCAGCGCGAGATCATCCAACGGCTGGTAGAAATGCAATACCAGCGCAACGAGTTTGAATTTGCCCGTGGAACTTTTCGCGTGCGGGGAGATGTCCTGGATGTCTTTCCGGCGGAAAATTCCGAAACCGCGCTGCGTATCGACTTGTTCGATGACGAGGTGGAGGGACTGGCGCTGTTTGACCCCTTGACTGGCCGTGTGCTGCAAAAAGTGTCCCGCTATACGGTATATCCCTCCAGTCATTATGTGACGCCGCGCAGCACCACCCTGCGTGCAATCGAAACCATCAAAGCGGAATTGGCCGGGCGGATGGACTATTTCTATGAAAACCATAAACTGGTGGAAGCTCAGCGTCTCGAGCAACGGACCCGTTTCGATCTGGAAATGCTGAACGAACTGGGTTTTTGTAAAGGCATCGAGAATTATTCACGCCACCTTTCTGGCCGCAGCCCTGGCGATCCGCCACCGACATTGATCGATTATTTGCCGGACAACGCTTTGATGATTATCGATGAAAGCCACGTGACCGTGCCCCAGGTTGGCGGAATGTACAAAGGGGACCGTTCAAGGAAGGAGAATCTGGTTGCCTATGGCTTCAGACTGCCTTCGGCGCTTGACAACCGGCCGCTCAAGTTCGAGGAGTTTGAGAAATTGATGCCGCAAACGATTTTTGTTTCGGCCACCCCTGCGGATTATGAAATACAGCGCAGCGGCCAAATTGTGGAACAGGTGGTGCGGCCTACCGGCCTGGTGGACCCGACCATCATTGTGCGGCCCATTGCCACGCAGGTGGATGATTTGATGTCGGAGGTTTCAATCCGTGCCGCCAAGGGAGAGCGGGTGCTGGTCACCACGCTGACCAAACGCATGGCGGAAGACTTGACCGACTACTTTTCCGACCATGGTGTCCGGGTGCGCTATCTGCATTCCGATATCGATACGGTCGAACGGGTTGAAATCATCCGGGATCTGCGCCTGGGCAAATTTGATGTGCTGGTCGGCATCAATCTGCTGCGGGAAGGGCTGGATATACCGGAGGTGTCACTGGTCGGCATTCTGGATGCGGACAAGGAAGGGTTCTTGCGTTCGGAACGCTCGCTGATCCAGACCATGGGCCGGGCCGCGCGCCATGTCAACGGCACGGTGATTCTCTATGCAGACCGGATCACTAATTCGATGCGACGCGCCATGGACGAAACAGAGCGGCGGCGCGGTAAACAGACGTTATTCAATCAGCAGAACGGCATTGTACCGCGTGGCATCAACAAGCGTATCAAGGATTTGATCGACGGCGTATACGACAGCGAGAATGCTGAAACACATCGCAAGGTGGCACAAATTCAGGCGCGTTATGCTGCCATGAGCGAGACCCAGCTTGCGAAAGAAATTCAGTCGCTGGAGAAACGCATGCTGGAAGCGGCAAAAAATCTTGAATTTGAACTGGCCGCTCAGTGCCGCGATGAAATCAAAAACCTCAAGAACAAGTTGTTTATAGGCATGGTCGATCCGGAAGCGAGCGGGGCAATACCGGAAACTGCCGCCAAAAAGCCCAGCAGGAAATCGAGTAAACGATTGCGAGCCTAAGGAGTCGCTCATAAATAACTGCAACACTTGGATCGCATCTGGCGGGCGCACTGCGGCGTTACTCGTCGTCGCCATAGCCTTGCTATGACTCCTCCTCTCGCCTTGCATTGCATCCCACCAGACGCGCCCAATTGTCACACTTATTCCTTCACGGCTCCTAAGCGGTTTTGGCGGACTTGTTGGGGGTGGCTTATTGCGCGACTTTGACCTGTGTGGACGTGACAAAGATCAATTTGTCAAAGGTCCGGTTCAGCGTTTTACTGGTGAAGTTGTGCATGGTCATGTTTTCCACGAAACGGATGTGGTCGCCATTTTTGACTTTGGTGGCCGGTGCGGCAATCCAGAATTTTTTCGCGCCATTGGATAGCTCGATATAGGTATAGCCGGTGGTGTCCATGGAGGAAACGACGATTCCTTCATTCGAGGGCAGGGCGGCAGCGTTCGCCGAGTGGTTGTCGGCGTGTGCCACGAGCGGGTTCAGGCTCGCAAGAAAAGTGACCAATGCCGTAGCAAGTATCATTCGAAGCAATTTCATAGTTTTCCTTTGTTGATTGAATATAAAGACCCGATTTGACCGTGCCTAAAAGCGGAAATTGTATTGCGCGTAGAACAGATCGGGAGACACGCCGGGCCGCTGGTTTTTGACGAATTTTCCGGTAAAAAGTTTGGAATAACCCAATAATAGGTCTTGATGGCGGCTTACGTGAAAGTTGATTCTAAAATCGATTTCATCGCCGACATGGCTGCCTGATTGACCGGTGATATCGCGCAGCGTTCCGGCACCTGCCGCGTTGTAAAGATAATCGCGCTTGTTGGCCAGGTAGAAACGGTGGTACTGCCCGATGAATGTAAACCATGGCTGTGGATGCAGGGTCAGCTGGGCATTGAAATCATGAATGTTCTGCCGGCCTACCCGATCCATGAATCCCAGATAGTAATGACCAAATGGGAACAGATGATGAAAAGTGGTGCTGCGCCCATCCTGATGGTTCCTGTCACCCGAGGCAAAATCATAGCGCAACCAAAGCTGTGGATTCATCGGCCAGGTGAAATGATATCCCAGACCGGAGGCGATGGAAAATGCCGAGATGTCGAGCCCGGAACGCTTACCGAACTGATACATGCCTTCCAGCTCGTAGCGATAGCGTTGATATTCACCCGCCCAGCGTCCGCCGAGGGTATGCAACTCCGAATCACCATTCAGAATGTTGCCTTGCTGGATATTTGCCGGTGAGACGGTGCGGTTATCGATCAGGCTGAGATAATAGAGATCGAGCGTCTGGCCCTGCAAGGCTTTGTAGGTTCCCCACAAACCGAAGAAGTTGCGATCTGTGTCCCAGTTGTCGAATTGGTTGGGCTCGGTGATCATCGGACGAACCCAGAAAGCGTCGACATTGAAGACCGGGTTGTGCCAGAAAGTTTTGACGCCCTGAAAGGTGCGGCGCGTGTTTGCCCAGTCCAGTGTCGAGATCAGCCGCTGCGATCCGTATAGCAATTCCTGGCGGCCGACCCGCAAGTAAGCGGGGCCGTTCTGGAATTGTCCCAGTTTGACATCCGCGAACAGGTTGAGCATGTCGGTATGATTCTTGTCGATCCCGAGCGCTGGCAGATCCAGCCCCAGTGCGCGTGCGTCCAGAAATTCCGCAAACAATCTGAAACGATCCTGATACCACAAATCGGCATGAATGCGGGTGCGCAGCAAGTGATGATTGTTGTTGACGCCCGCAGCATTCAGACGGCTGTCCGTTTCGTGCATGTATCGATACCAGAAACTGCCACCGAATGAGAGCAGCCAGTCGTCACCCAGATGGATGCGTTTGATAGCGTCGAAAAAGTCCGGTTCATAACCGGGCTGTTCCAGGTAGCGAAAATCGATATCAAAGGCCGAAGTGGGCAGCAGTGCAAACGGGGCATAAGGCGCAAGTGGCGGTTTTTCACGCTTGTTTCCCGTCAACATGTCCCATACCGAATAATAGCCGGGCCCTGTGGGGGGCTTGAAGAAGATGCCAACCCGGGGCAACGGGGTGACAGGCGGGACTTTGGACCAGTCAAATGACGTCTCGCCGCTGTTCGGATGTTCGCTGGCGAATATCTGGTGGGCCCATCCAAATGTGATAACGATTATGCTTATGGCTGCCAGCTTCAGCAGAAACAGGATAGATTTATGCATTTTGAGTAATAAATGGGGAGCGGGGTTGCTTGGTGTTTATCGAAAAAATCAGTTATTTTAGCAAATAGGGTTGCGATTCTGGAAGATTAGAAATTCAATCTTGTGTCAGCAAATTTTGCTTATAGCCGTCATCCATGCCAGAATAAAAGACATATCGTCATAAAAGCGTGCTTGCTGAAGTAACTTTGCACTGCTTGGACCATGGAGACTTTGGCTTGCCGGTTGCGAGCCGGAATCCGTGACCCGTGTGATTCATAAATATGGGTAAATGACCATCACAGATAGGAGTCTTACAGAGAATGCCTACTGATCTTGATAAACCCGCTAAAGACATCATTTTGTTTGGCGAGGCATTGGTCGATGTTTTTCCTGATGGTGCGGTCGTGGGAGGGGCGCCTTTCAATGTGGCGCGCCATCTGCAGGCCTTCGGTCTGCATCCGGTTCTGATTACGAGAACTGGCGATGACCAATACCGAGATAAGCTCATCCAGCTGATGGATGCGTTTGCCATGTCCACAGCGGGTATACAATGCGATGCCCATTATCCGACTGGCCAGGTCAGAGTGGAATTTGGCGAAAATGGCCATACCTTCGAAATTCTCCCCGACCAGGCCTATGACTTCATCGACCCGGCCGCTGCCGCCGAAGTCGCTTCATCCATCCAGCCCGATTTAGTGTATTTCGGTACCCTCGCACAACGCCATGAGACCTCCCGGGCTGCCCTGCGAGAAATCCTGCATCACTCCCGACCAAGCCCACGGTTGCTCGATATCAATCTGAGAGAGCCGTGGTACACCCCGCAAATCGTTCGGGATTCCCTGCTGCATGCCGATTATGTCAAAGTCAATGAAGATGAATTGACCGCGTTACCGGGTTTGACTGGTCTGCCTGCCATGCATGATGCGCGCGATATCGCTCAACGCTTGCTTGAGGAATTTCAGTTGCAGGCCGTGTTGGTGACATGCGGAGGAGAGGGCGCATGGCTGCTCGATCGTTCGGGTGCCATGGCACATACGGGGGGTATTGAGAATGTATCGATCAAGGATACGGTTGGCGCAGGTGATGGCTTTTCCGCCGTATTCATATTCGGAATGCTGTCCGGCTGGCCGGAAGCATTGCTGCTGAAGCGGGCAAACCAATTTGCTGCTACCCTGTGTGGCATACGGGGTGCGATACCTGATTCATCAGAGTTTTACCAGCCTTTTATCGATGCCTGGAAATAATTGATGAGGACTGAGCGTAGTGCTTATCTCGTCGTTTCGATAAACACCCGGCGGCTGTGACCGCTCACCTTTAAGGTTGTAACGATACCCATGTTAGACCAAAAACTCTATATCTTGATGATCAGTGTGCACGGCCTGATTCGTGGCGATGACATGGAACTGGGGCGTGATGCCGATACCGGCGGGCAGATTACCTATGTGGTTGAATTGGCGCGTGCGCTGGGTCGGCATGACAATGTCGCCCAGGTGGATTTGTTGACCCGGCAAATCGAAGATCCTCATGTTTCGTCCGACTACGCGGAGCGGATCGAGGAACTCGGTTTGCATGCGCGCATAGTCCGGCTACCCTGCGGTCCCAAGAAATACCTGCGCAAGGAATTGCTATGGCCGCATCTCGACCAGATAGTCGACCGATGCCTGCACTATCTGCGCCAGCAAGGCCGCTTGCCGGATCTGATCCATACCCATTATGCGGATGCCGGCTATGTGGGCCATCATCTGTCCAATCTGCTGGGTATCCCGCAAATTCATACCGGCCACTCGCTCGGCCGCCCGAAACGTGAACGCCTGCTTGCTTCGGGACGCAAAGAGCAGACAATTGAGCGCCAGTTCAATTTATCCCAGCGCATCGCTGCCGAAGAAGATACGTTGATTCATGCCTCGCTGGTGGTGACGAGCACCTGGCAGGAGATCGAGGACCAGTACGGCATGTATGAGAATACCGATCCCCGGCGTTGTCGCGTTATTCCGCCTGGCACCGATACCTCACGTTTTTCACCTCCGGGGCGCAAAGCGATCGTGCCATCCGTCCAGACCAGCATCGACAGGTTTCTGAACGAACCGGGCAAACCGATGATACTGGCCATTTGCCGGCCGGATACGCGCAAGAATCTGCATGGCCTGGTGCAGGCCTATGGCGGTGATAAATCCTTGCAGGACATGGCCAACCTGGTAATAGTTGCCGGATCACGCGAAGATATCCGGGATATGGAAGACTCTCAGCGCAAGGTCATGAGCGATATGCTGTTCGATATCGATCGCTACGACTTGTGGGGCAAAGTGGCCATTCCCAAGCATTTTACCGGGGAAGACGTGCCGGAACTGTACCGCCTGGCCACGCGCCGGCGCGGTGTGTTCGTCAACCCCGCGCTGACCGAACCTTTCGGATTGACACTGATCGAAGCTGCTGCCAGTGGATTGCCGATTATCGCGCCGGAAGATGGCGGCCCCCGCGATATCATTGCCAATTGCCGTAACGGGCTGCTCGTCAATACCTTGAATCACTCAGATATCGCCGCCGCGCTCAAGGAAGCTTTTGCCGACAAGAAGCGCTGGCGCGACTGGTCCAAAAATGGCGTGCTCAATGTCAGGCGGCATTACACCTGGGATGCGCATGTCGCCAAATACCTCAAGGAAGTCGACAAACTGCTGCACAAGGAGCGCAAGCGTTTGCGCCGCCAGCATGCAGCGACCTTGCATTATGGCCAGGCGCCAATGCCACTGGCCCAGAAAGTGGTGATTTGTGATATCGACAATACATTGCTGGGTGACGAACAAGGGCTGGCCGAGTTACTGCAATGGCTGCGTGCGCATGCCAAGACCATTTCGTTCGGGGTGGCGACAGGCAGAACAGTTGAGAGTGCGATCAAGGTACTCAAGAAATGGCGCGTGCCCATGCCTGATCTTCTGATCACCTCGGTCGGCAGCGAAATCAATTATTGGCCCTCGCTGCGGCCGGATAAAGGTTGGATCAATCATATCCGGCACCAATGGAGACGGGATACGTTGGCCGAGGTGTTAAAAGAAGTGCCAGGCCTGACGCTGCAGGCGGCCGAGAACCAGCGTGAGTTTAAGTTGAGTTATGTGGTGTCGCCCGAAGACATGCCGCCGCTGGAGCAGCTCTACCAGTATTTGCATCAACAGAACTTGCATGCCAAACTGATTTATTCGCATGAAGCATTTCTGGATGTATTGCCCGTGCGCGCTTCCAAGGGTCAGGCCGTGCGCTATCTTGCCTATAAGTGGGGGTTGTCGCTTAAAAGCTTCCTAGTGGCCGGGGACTCGGGCAATGACGAGGAAATGCTGGTCGGCGACACGCTGGGCGTGGTGGTGGGCAACCATAGCCCTGAATTGGAAACATTGCGGGGCCTGGAGCAAATTTACTTTGCTAGCAAACCTTATGCCCATGGGATTCTCGAAGGGTTGGCACACTATGGATTCATGCAAGCCGACTCGCATGGCGATCCACACGCCTCGCGCTAGGAGGCCGTCCGAGATTAGACTGATCTACTGCGGACGAACCTGCCAGGCTATATTTTTCGATCCTTTTCGTTGAATAGAACAACTATTCGCCTCAAAGGATCGAAAAATCCCGCTTAGCCAGCTTCGCCCTTGCTACGATCGCTATCCCCGGCCGATTGGGTTGCGCCGGTGAAGCGCTGAATTGAGCGCTGCGCTTGGGCGCCTGCAATCAGCCGGCAGGGATGGCTGCAGCAACGGCTGTCTCACTCTTTCGTTCCCCGGGGCGAATGCCTGATTGATTCGGGATGCCCGCCAGGGCGTCTCTTCCTGCGCAAACCGAAAAAAGCCTGTTTCACTTTGATAACCAGTGATAGAACCAGGAGGACCTTACCATGATTGATGCGCTGATCACCTATACCCAACAAAACCGCGACGTTGTCTACACCTTGTTGCGGCGTTATTTTGCACTGAACCGTACCTTGCTATTGCAATCCGATCTGCGGCACGAAATACAGCTGATGGAAAAAGCATTTGACCGCTCGGATGCGCTCTATAACTTTGTGCATCGTTTGCAGGAGGGGGTATTCTGTTCCCCCTGGGCGTATTTTGTGCTGCGCCCCGATGTCGCCGAATGGGTATTCGTGCGCATTCATCAGGATTATCTTTATCCGGAAAAAATAACAGTCAGCGAATTTCTCCGTTTTAAAGAAACAGTTGTCAAGGGTGTATGCGCCGAGTCGGTGCTGGAAATCGATTTCGATCCATTTGGGCGCGGATTTCCTAAATTGAAGGAAACCCGCTCGATTGGACAGGGCGTTATCTTTCTTAACCGGCAACTATCCAGTGAAATGTTCACCCGGATTGAAAAGGGAGGCGAGAAGTTATTGCATTTCCTCGGGGTGCATGCGATTGATGGCCAGCAACTGATGTTCACTAGCAATTCGCGCGATACTTATACCATTCGCGGCCAGTTGCGCCAGGCACTGGAAACGCTGGAAAAACACGATAGCGCGGCGCCATGGTCTGAGCTGGAGCAGGAAATGAACCGGTTCGGGTTTGCGCCGGGCTGGGGGCATGATGCAGCCAGAGTGAGCGAAACCATGAATATGCTGATGGATATTCTGGAGGCGCCTTCTCCGGCTGCGCTCGAGGCCTTTCTGGCGCGGATACCGATGATTTCACGGTTGTTGATTCTGTCCCCGCATGGTTATTTCGGGCAGGACAACGTGCTTGGCCTGCCGGATACCGGCGGCCAGGTCGTATACATTCTCGACCAGGTCCGGGCGTTGGAGAAGGAAATGCACGATCGCCTGCTGTTGCAAGGCGTGCATGTGCAGCCCAAGATATTGATTGTCAGCCGTTTGATACCCGATGCTGGCGATACCACCTGCAACCAGCGCCTGGAAAAAGTCAGCGGCTGCGAGAATACCTGGATTCTGCGTGTCCCATTTCACAAGAGCAATGGAGAAATCATTCCTCACTGGATTTCGCGCTTCGAAATCTGGCCACATCTGGAAGATTTCGCGCGGGATGTCGAGCGGGAGGCGTTGGCCGAATTGGGCGGCCGTCCCGATCTGATCATTGGCAATTATTCGGATGGCAATCTGGTGGCCACCTTGCTGAGCAAGCGGCTGGGTGTGACGCAATGCAATATTGCCCATGCACTCGAGAAGACCAAATACCTGCATTCGGACCTCTACTGGCAGGAGAATGAGGAAAAATATCATTTTTCCTGCCAATACACCGCCGACTTGCTGGCAATGAACGCCGCCGACTTCATCGTGACCAGCACCTATCAGGAAATTGCCGGAACTCGGGAAGCAGAAGGCCAGTACGAGAGTTACCGGGCCTTTTCCATGCCGGGCCTTTATCGCGTGGTCAATGGTATCGATTTGTTCGACCCGAAATTCAATATTGTCTCGCCGGGGGCGAATGCCGATGTCTATTTCGCCTACACCGACCAGGACCGGCGCTTGCGCAGCCTGATCCCGGAAATCGATTCCATGATTTTTGGCGATGACGCGTGCTTTCCGGCGCGGGGCGCATTGCGGGATCCCGACAAACCGTTGATTTTTACCATGGCGCGCCTGGACCGGATCAAGAACATCACCGGCCTGGTGGAGTGGTATGGCACTTCGCAACGGCTGCGTTCACTTGCCAATCTGGTCGTGGTGGGCGGGAAAATCGACCCGCAGCAATCTTCCGACCATGAAGAGCAGGAACAAATCCACCGCATGCATCAATTGATGGATGAATTCGGACTCGACCAGCAGGTGCGCTGGCTGGGCATGCGTCTGGATAAAAACCTGGCCGGTGAGCTCTACCGTCACATTGCCGACCAGCGCGGCATATTCGTGCAACCGGCATTGTTTGAAGCATTCGGCTTGACGATCATCGAAGCCATGGCATCCGGTTTGCCGACTTTTGCCACCCGCTATGGCGGGCCGCTGGAAATCATCCAGCATAATCGCTCCGGCTTTCACATCGACCCGACAGAAGGTGCCGAATCTGCAGACCTGATCGCCGATTTCCTCGAACGCAGCCAGGAAAACCCCGGGGAATGGGAACGCATTTCGCATGGCGCGCTTGATCGCGTAGCCAGCCGCTACACCTGGAAGCTGTATGCGGAACGCATGATGACACTGTCACGCATTTACGGCTTCTGGAAATTTGTCAGCGGGTTCGATCGTGAGGAAATGGATCGTTACCTCAACATGTTCTACCATCTTCAGTTCCGGCCGCTGGCAAACAAACTGACAAAAGACGTATAGTTTGTCCTGTCCCCCACTGTGGGGAGATACGAGGTGGCGCCAGCCGGCACTATGCTACCGGCTCGGCACACACAGGATGCATTCGCGTACCACGGCATGATCAGATTCGTTCAAATTCCTGTATGGCCGCACTGTCAAATACACCTGGCTATCATCAGCAAGCCGGTGCACAAGTGCACCCGGGCTACGTGCGCAAAGACGGCGCTGGCAGTTGGCGAAGGGAAGGGGTGCGCTTGCGCACTATTGATCGCGAATTAAAGGATAAAACCCGGTGTCACGCTTATTTTGATCCAGAACTGGTTATGCTGGAATGATAGGAGACAAACGGCATAATCAAAATGGATCGCCTGCAGTGCAGTTACCAATTACAGCAAATATTCTTCTCCACACACTCTCCCGTTACAAGATGGCAGCTTGAGAAAAGATTCAAGTGCTCGACCGCCATGAGCAAGCAAATGATTGAAGAAGCGAATGTTGAACCGTGCGGGTTCTTATTCAGCACTGGCAGGAAGTCATCAAACAGTTATGTGCAGCACTGGAGAAATATTGCTGGATCAGGTTCTGATCTTTTGGGCGTGTGGTTAATTACTTGAAGTAATGAGCTATAAGGTTGATATGGAGACAATATGGCATATATAGCGCATAAAAATCATACGCTGGAACAACATTTAATAGGCGTGGCTGATAAAGCCAAAAGGTTTGCCGCCAAAATAAGTTTGGATGAACAGGGAGAGTTAATTGGGTTGTTACATGATTTGGGCAAATATAGTGATGAATTCCAAACCTATATTCAGTCAGCTATCGGGCTTATTAACGAAGATGAAGATGATTATGTTGATTCACAAGGCAAAAAAGGAAAGATAGATCACTCGACAGCAGGTGCTCAGCTTGTTTGGCGTGAGTTATCAAAGCAAGGGGAATTAGGAGCAATCGTCGGTCAAATCTTGTCATTATGTATTGCATCCCATCATTCAGGTGCGATTGATTGCCTGTCGTCTGATACGAACAGCCTTGGCGAAAATGTATACGGAAAGCGAATGAGGAAGAGCAACGAACGTACTCACCTACAAGAAGTGCTAGCCAAAGCGGATGTTTCAATCCTTTCTCGCGCTAAAAAGCTCGTCAGTAACCCGAACATACTCCAGGCGATGCGAATAGCCCTCGCAAAGATTGTACAGGCGGCACCAATCAAGGATGATAAAAGTGTAGTGGCTCAATTGCAGATTGGTTTATTGGTTCGATTTCTATTCAGCTGTTTAATTGATGCTGATCGCATTGATTCCGCCGATTCCGAGAATCCCAAAGCAGCAAAGTTAAGAATGCATGGTCTGTATTCGGAATGGTATATCTTGTGTGATCGGATAGAAAAGTACCTTGCAGAACTGAAGCCTAGCAAGCCAATTGATCCTCTCCGTTGCGATATTTCCAGTCATTGCCATAATGCCGCATCCCGCGATAAAGGAATTTATACCCTGACCGTTCCAACGGGCGGAGGCAAGACTCTTGCCAGTCTGCGTTTTGCATTGCATCACGCGAAGAAACACAAGATGGATCGAGTGATTTATGTCATCCCGTTTACTTCCATCATTGACCAGAATGCTGAAGTCGCAAGGAGTATTTTGGAACCCAAAGGAACAAAACCAAGCAGCGTGGTTCTCGAACACCATTCTAACCTCACCCCAGAAGAACAAAGTTGGCGCGGGAAAATTCTGGCTGAAAACTGGGATGCGCCGGTTGTCTATACCACAAGTGTGCAACTCTTGGAGGCGCTCTTTGGTGCTGGAACGCGCGGCGCACGGCGGATGCATCAATTAGCGAATGCCGTACTAATATTCGATGAAATTCAAACGCTGCCAATAAACTGCGTTCATCTGTTTAATAACGCCATCAATTTCTTGGTTGAACAGTGCGGAAGCACGGTCGTCTTGTGTACTGCTACTCAGCCACTTCTTCATCAGGTCGAATCGAAGAAAGGCGCGCTCAGAATACCAGCGGGTAATGAACTGATGCCGGATATAAAAAGACTGTTCGATGATCTGAAGCGAGTCGAAGTAATTAACCGCAGAAAACCCGGAGGTTGGTCGAATGATGAAATTGCGACACTTGCTTTGGGAGAGGCGCATCGCACAGGAAGTTGCTTGGTAATCGTTAATACCAAAAATGCTGCGCAAACCCTGTACCGTTTGTGCAAAGAGGTCAATAGCATGCCGGTTTACCATCTGAGCACAAACATGTGCCCGGCACATCGAAGAGCAATTCTGAGTGAGATTCGAGATAGGCTAGAGAAAAAATTACCTACACTTTGCTGTAGCACTCAACTAATCGAAGCCGGGGTAGATGTCGATTTCAGTGCGGTCATTCGCTATACGGCGGGATTGGATTCAATCGCCCAAGCAGCAGGGCGATGCAATCGGAATGGTCGCACAGAAATGGGGTATGTTCAGGTTATCAACCCAAAAGATGAAAATTTAGACTTGCTGGAAGATATTCGTGTTGGACGAGAGAAGACCGAACGCGTACTGGACGAATATGAGGGCGATCCAACGCTATTTGGTAATGACCGAATTGGTCTTGAAGCAATGAAGCGTTATTACATGTACTACTTTTTTGATCGGCAGAATGAAATGGATTATCCGCTTTCAGCCAAATCCATCGGGCACGACGACACCCTGCTTAACTTGCTATCCAGCAATTCAGTGGCGGTATCTGAGCATAATAAGCGAGCAGGTCAAGCGCCCAATATCTACCTGCGCCAATCTTTTATGTCAGCAGCAAAAGCTTTCAGGGCTATTGATGCGCCGACGCGCGGCGTCATTGTCCAGCATGGCAAGGAGGGACAAGCTATCGTCGCTGATCTTTGCGCAGCCTATCTACCTGACAAAGAGTTCGACATGCTACGCCGTGCGCAGCAATTTACCGTCAACATATTCCCAAATGTTTTAGAACGATTAGAGAAAGAAAATGCTGTCAAAGAAATACAAGAAGGAACGGGCATTCTGTATCTTGATTACCGTTATTACAGTGATGAGTATGGCCTAAGTGAAACACCCGTGAGAAATATGGAGGTACTGAATGCTTGAACGAAACAGCGTTGAATTTAAAGTCTGGGGACGGCATGCCCTGTTTACCGATCCACTGACCCGTATCGGTGGTGAGAAATGTTCTTATCAAGTTCCCACCTACGAGGCGCTTAAAGGCATTGCCAAGTCCATTTACTGGAAGCCAACATTTATCTGGGTCATTGATGAAGTGCGGGTAATGAAGCGAATCCGCACGCAAACAAAAGGAACCAAACCTTTACAGATGAGCGGAGGAAACACTTTGGCTATTTACACTTTTCTGGCTGATGTGGAATATCAGGTGCGTGCGCATTTTGAGTGGAATGAGTATCGCCCTGAATTGGCTGATGATCAGAATGAAGCCAAACATCACATTGTCGCCAAACGCATGTTGGATCGTGGCGGGCGGCAGGATATTTTTCTAGGAACGCGAGATTGCCAAGGGTATGTCGAACCATGCAAATTCGGTTCAGGAACCAGCCCTTACGAGGGTGAAGGCGAGATAGCTTTTGGCTTGATGTTTCACGGTTTTGACTACCCGGATGAAATCGGTGAGGACAGACTTCATGCCCGATTTACCCGCCCAACGATGATCAATGGGAAAATCGTGTTTGAGCGCCCACAAGATTGCTCGGTGAAAAAATTCGTTCGCGATATGAGCAAAAAAACGTTCTCAAAAGATCGCAATCTGCTCGACGTTGAAACTGAAATAGCCCGGCTAGAGGTTTGATATGAGCTGGATTCAGAAACTCTATGAGACCTATGAGCAGTGTGAGAGCACAATGGATGTGCCAGCCGAGAAGCTTTGGCCTTTATCTCATTTAGTAAAAAGAGCCCATGTTGAAATCATCATTGACGAACGAGGGAGTTTCCGCCGAGCAAGAACACTTGGTAGAACGGAAGCTTCAACACTTATTCCCGTCACAGAATCCTCCGCAGGCAGAACTGCTGGAGCTGCGCCGCATCCCCTTTGTGAGGAGATAAGTTACTGCGCCGCTGATTATCCAGAAATAAGTTCAGAAAGATTTGAGGAATACGAACAACAATTAGCGAAATGGTGTAGATCTGAAAATACGCACCCAAAAATATCAGCCATCTTGGCATATATAAGAAGTAAGCGACTTTGGAAAGATCTATGCAACGAGCAAATTTTCCCTATAACAACTGAAGATGCCAAAGGTAAGAAGACAAAAGTCAGCGATTCAAAAGTATTTGTGCGTTGGCGAGTGGAATATGCGGGAAACCCTGTTTCCGGCACTTGGGAAGATAGCGATTTGATTATGGCATGGATAGCTTTTGATCGATCGCAAAATAGTAAAACTGGTTTTTGCATGATAACCGGGGAATTTACACGTTTATGCCAGAATCATCCAAGATTTCTTCGAGGATCAGATGATGGCGCAAAACTAATTTCTGCAAATGATTTTAATGGTTACACCTTCAAAGGAAGATTTACTGATACTAAGAAAGATTATGAAAAGCAAACTTGCAGTGTAGGCTACGAAGTCAGCCTGAAAGCGCATAATGCGTTGCGCTGGTTGATTGGGCGGCAAGCATATCGTAGTGGCGATTTGGTAATCGTGACTTGGTCGATTGCAGGAAAGCCGGTACCCGATCCCTTCAAGGATTCTCTATCACTCATACTCGGTATTGAAGGCTCTGCTCACGAAGCTGCAGAAATTGAACAACCGGATGTCGGCGACATAGGTCAAGCCTTTGCGATTCGTTTGCGTAAAGCGATTGCAGGTTATAGCGCTAAGTTGAATCCCACGGATGATATTGTCGTCATGGGTTTGGATTCAGCCACACCAGGGCGAATGGCGATTACATTTTACCGTGAACTGAAAAGCTCTGATTTCTTGAATCGTGTTAAAAATTGGCATGAACAATACGCATGGCCGCAAAACTTTGGCAAAGATTCAAAGTTCATCGGTGCACCTGCTCCGCGGGACATTGCCGAAGCTGCTTACGGTCGCCGTCTCGACGATAGTTTGCGCAAAGCTACAGTGGAGAGGATGTTGCCCTGCATCATTGATGGGCAAGCGCTGCCACGAGATTTGGTTGAATCGGTTATCCGCAGAACCAGCAATCGTGTTTCCTTTGAAAAAGATAAAAATGGAAGGCAGTGGGAATGGGAAAAAATTCTGGGCATTGCTTGTGCCCTGTTTAAAGGTTCTTGCAAAAAAAGGGGATATCAAATGGTATTGGAAAACGACAGAACATCAAGGGATTATCTTTATGGACGACTATTGTCCATTGCAGAGCATATTGAAGATCGAGCGTTATATGTTAGCGGTGAGAAGCGCGACACGACTGCCGCCAAGCTGATGCAACGATTTGCAGATCGGCCCAACAGTACGTGGCGAACTATAGAGCTCGCACTTACGCCTTACAGAACACGCCTACGGGCAAAAAGTCCTGCTTTTTTGCATAATATGGAAATGCTACTCGATGAGGTCGTCGCAAATTTTGAAAGGGATGAATTTGTGAGTGATCGAAAACTTTCCGGTGAATTCCTACTGGGCTACCACTGTCAGCGCTTATTGCTAAACCTACCAAAACAAGACAAAACAGATGGTTCTGCATCTGATAACGATAGCATCAATAATGACAACTAACTGACCCAAGGAGATCACAATATGAATACGCTGCAAAATAAGATCGATTTCGCCGTAATTCTCCGCGTTAAAAATGCAAATCCGAATGGTGATCCGCTTAACAGTAACCGTCCACGCACCAGTTATGAGAACTTTGGGGAGATTACCGATGTCTGCATCAAGCGGAAAATTCGTGACCGTTTGGTTGAACGATTCGTAAAACTAGGTGGAAAAGAAGGAAAAGCAGAGGCAAAAGGCCAGGCTGTGTTTGTTCAATCCGATGACCGGAAAGTTGATGGTGCAACAAGCCTGCGCGACAGAGCTGAGAAATTCTTCAATTCCATTGGAAAAACATTAGGAGCGGGCGAAACCGTCAATCTTACTTGTTCGGAGTGGATTGATGTTCGTACTTTCGGGCAACTTTTCGCACTTTCCAAAAAGAAAGGCAAAAAGAAAGAGGATGGCAGCGACGGAGAAGGTGATACCGGAATTTCAATTGGAATCCGTGGACCCGTGACTGTGCAATCTGCATTTAGCCTGGAGCCTATTGACATCACCAGCACTCAAATTACCAAGAGTGTAAGTGGCGAAGGCGACGGTAGTAAACGTGGTTCCGATACAATGGGAATGAAGCATCGCGTAGATCATGGTGTCTATGTCTTTTTCGGTAGTATGAATCCACAGCTTGCCGAAAAAACTGGATTCAGCGACGAAGATGCATTGGTTATTAAAAAGATATTGCCTAAATTATTTGAAAACGATGAATCAAGTGCACGTCCAGCAGGGAGTATGCAAATATTAAATTTCATTTGGTGGAAACATAATTGCAAATCAGGGCAATATTCTTCTGCTAAGGTTCACAGCTCTCTTACAGTAAATCCAGATGGAGGTTATGAGATCAATTCCTTACCTGGATTGGAGCCAGAAATAATTGCTGGATTTTGAGTTTCTAGCATTTTCAGGATGTATCGGTATGAACTGGCAAGATCGCATCGTTTCGGATCCGGATACGTTGTTTAGCAAGCTGCGTATACGTGGAACCCGTATTGAAGATGAGTTTATTCTTGGTCTGTTCGTTTATGGTTGGGATGAAGTACGGATGCTTGAAAGTTACCCATACCTGATTCCGGCAGATTTGTGAATGATGGAGAAACCCAAGGCTACTGCTGGATGATTCTGAAGTTATTGGCTATTGGGAATTTTCCTTTCCTGGCTATCCAAAGTTTCATCGAAGGGTTGACCATGTTTTTTCAACTAAACGTTCAGGGAATGACTGCCAGCCATGGAAAAGGATGGACTGGAAGGAGTGAATTGCCATGAATGAAATAATTTTCCTCGTCGAAGAAGCGCCGGAAGGGGGATATACCGCTCGTGCACTGGGTGAATCGATTTTTACCGAAGCAGACGATCTTGCTAGCCTGCGTCAACAAGTGCGTGATGCCGTACATTGTCATTTCGATGAAGGTGAGGTGCCCGAAATGATTCGTTTGCATTTCGTGCGTGAGGAAGTCATTCAGGCATGAAAATGCCACGCAATGTATCCGGTCAGCAGTTGATTAAAGCATTGGGCCGACTTGGGTATGAAACAACCCGGCAAACCGGTAGTCATGTGCGGCTGGAATGCCATCTGCCAAAGAGGCATCATTTGACGATTCCGTTGCACGATCCATTACGCATAGGAACGCTGGCGTCCATATTGAGTGAGGTAGCAAAGCATCATTCCTTATCAAGAGAGAATGTGATTTTGAAATTATTTGGAAATGATTGATGGTAAAGGGTGAAGCGGACGATCCCATCATGCTTTCGGCTTTGCAGCATTACAGCTATTGCCCCCGGCAATGTGCGCTGATTCATATGGAGCAGGTTTTTGACGAAAATGTGCATACTATGCGGGGTAATGCGGTGCATGAGCGGGTTGATCAACCTGGGCTGGAATCATTTGAGGGTGTGCGCACGGAATATGCCTTGCCGGTCTGGTCTGATCGTTTGGGCTTGATCGGGAAATGCGATGTGGTTGAGTTTTATCCGGATGGGCGCATTTATCCGGTGGAATATAAGCATGGAAAGAAACGCGCTAAAGTACATGATGACTTGCAACTGGCAGCACAGGCACTCTGCCTGGAGGAAATGCTTGGTATGCCGGTTACGCATGGCGCGATTTATCACCACTCTTCTCGCCGCCGACGCGAGATTGTCATCACAGATTCGTTACGTCAGCAAGTGGAAGAAACCGTGAAAGCTGTACGGTCAATGCTGGTGTCGCAGAAACTGCCACCCCCTGCAAACGATGCGCGATGCAAGGAATGCTCCTTGATGGAAATCTGCCAACCGCAAGCCATGGCTGATAAGGCCGGGCAAAGTAAAGCACGCGAGAGTTTGTTCGAACCCGACTGATAGCAGGAATTGTATGTATCAAATGCTCAATACATTGTACGTCATGACACCAAGCGCTTATGTGCATTTGGAAAATAATACGTTGCGTATAGATGTGGAACGGGAAAAGCGTCTGCAGGTGCCATTGCACCATTTGGGGTCTGTGGTTTGCTTTGGCAATATCATGATATCGCCAGCATTGATGCATCGTTGTGCCGATGAAGGCATCAACTTTGTTCTGCTTGACGGAAACGGGCGCTTCAAGGCCAGGCTGGAGGGGGCTGTCAGTGGCAATATTTTGTTGCGCCAGGCGCAGCATCGCATGGCGGCCAATGTTTCGTTTGCATTGACGATAGCCAAGGCTGCGATTACTGGAAAATTACGCAACTGCCGCCAGGTATTATTGCGAGGAGCGCGAGAAGCATCGGATGAAAATGATCAGCAGGCGTTAAGTGTGGCAGCGCAATCCCTTGCTGTTTCGATTCGTAATTTGCCGTTTGCGGATAACCTGGATAGTGTGCGCGGCATTGAAGGGGATGCGGCAAAGACCTATTTCTCAGCCATGCCTTGTCTGGTACGTCGTGATATACGCGAATTTTTCACCATGAATGGGCGAACACGCAGGCCGCCGCGTGATCGCTTCAATGCGTTGCTGTCGTTTCTCTATTCCATGGTGATGAATGATTGCCGTTCGGCGGTTGAAAGCGTGGGACTCGATCCCCAGTTGGGTTTTCTGCATAGTGTTCGTCCTGGCAGAGCCGCGCTGGCACTGGATCTGATGGAGGAGTTTCGCCCGATTCTGGCAGATCGTCTCGCTCTGACATTGATCAACCGGGGGCAGATTTCTGAGCGGGATGTGCAGGAACGAGAGGGCGGGGCGGTTTATCTGCAGGATGATGCAAGGAAAATAGTGGTGACGGCCTATCAGGAGCGCAAGCAAGAGGAAATCACGCATCCCTTGCTTGATTCCAAAGTACCATTTGGATTGTTGCCACAGCTGCAGGCACGATTTTTATCCCGCACCATCCGGGGTGAAATGGATGGTTATATTCCTTTTCTTGTGAGGTGATCATGTTGATTATCGTGACCTACGATGTTTCGACAGAAACCAGAGAAGGCCGGAAAAGGTTGAGACGTGTGGCCAAGGTTTGTGAGGGACACGGTCAGAGAGTGCAAAAGTCGGTATTTGAATGCAAGGTCAATTTGATGCAATTCGAGGAATTGGAGCGACGGTTATTGGCCGAGATTGATGAAAAGGAAGATAGTCTTCGGCTTTATCGTTTAAAGGAGCCATTCGAATTGCATGTGAAAGAATATGGTAATTTCAAGGCTGTAGATTTTGAAGGCCCTCTTGTTATCTGATTTGCGCGGATGTCAAGCAACCGTAAAAATACAGGGATATTCGCGCTTCTGTTATCTATATGAAAAATAGACACATTCCATCAGGAAATCAAAATTCCTGCTCTCCTAAAAAGCTGATGCATATGGGTTCGCGCATTGGCTACAATTTTATTTGCTGTATGATGGAGTTGTAGTTGTACTGTAGCGCCCGGCCATTCGGCTGGGCGAGGATTGAAACGAATGGGAATTTCTGAACGAACCGGCCTGGCGCTGGTAGCGCCCGGCCATTCGGCTGGGCGAGGATTGAAACTTAAAAACGGTCTTACTGACGGCACTTTTTGCATGTAGCGCCCGGCCATTCGGCTGGGCGAGGATTGAAACAGCGCTGCGCCCACTGGCAACTATTACATTGAGCGTAGCGCCCGGCCATTCGGCTGGGCGAGGATTGAAACTCCAGAGTGTGCGTAACGGTAGGCTCTGCTTGCTTGTAGCGCCCGGCCATTCGGCTGGGCGAGGATTGAAACATTTTATATACCCTTGGCGCGTAGGTGTTTTTTTGTAGCGCCCGGCCATTCGGCTGGGCGAGGATTGAAACAACTTGCTTGCGCCTTCGGCAAAGATACCGCCGCGTAGCGCCCGGCCATTCGGCTGGGCGAGGATTGAAACATGTTAATGTATTAGCGTTGATAACTGTATTGGCGTAGCGCCCGGCCATTCGGCTGGGCGAGGATTGAAACACCGGCCTTCTTGCCGAGAGCTACAATCGGCAGGTAGCGCCCGGCCATTCGGCTGGGCGAGGATTGAAACACTTTGAATGTCCTCATCCTGGATGACTCCGGCCGGTAGCGCCCGGCCATTCGGCTGGGCGAGGATTGAAACCACCGCCCCGGCCCGTTTGCTGCAGCTCGAAGTGGGGTAGCGCCCGGCCATTCGGCTGGGCGAGGATTGAAACCAGCTTTTGCGCGCAAGTGTATTTGCGTTGGCCTGTAGCGCCCGGCCATTCGGCTGGGCGAGGATTGAAACCGGTGTAGGCGTAGTGCGGGTCTGATTTCATGGTGTAGCGCCCGGCCATTCGGCTGGGCGAGGATTGAAACCACGATTTTCCCGGTGATCACTGTCTGCAGTTGCGGTAGCGCCCGGCCATTCGGCTGGGCGAGGATTGAAACTGACTCTAGCGAGGATTTCCGGGCATCGAGACCTGGTAGCGCCCGGCCATTCGGCTGGGCGAGGATTGAAACAAAAAGCGATGGAGACAGCCAGATGATGGGTCCTTGTAGCGCCCGGCCATTCGGCTGGGCGAGGATTGAAACCGTTTATCATTTATCGCTCCTGGCATCGCTCCTGGCGTAGCGCCCGGCCATTCGGCTGGGCGAGGATTGAAACCGTTTATCATTTATCGCTCCTGGCATCGCTCCTGGCGTAGCGCCCGGCCATTCGGCTGGGCGAGGATTGAAACCGTTTATCATTTATCGCTCCTGGCATCGCTCCTGGCGTAGCGCCCGGCCATTCGGCTGGGCGAGGATTGAAACCGTTTATCATTTATCGCTCCTGGCATCGCTCCTGGCGTAGCGCCCGGCCATTCGGCTGGGCGAGGATTGAAACTGTTACTGTTACTGTTCTGATAGCATCAACAGCGGCGGTAGCGCCCGGCCATTCGGCTGGGCGAGGATTGAAACAGCCGTCCGGTTGCGTTCGTGTCCGGCAATAACGGTAGCGCCCGGCCATTCGGCTGGGCGAGGATTGAAACATAGACATGACCATCCGATCCACCCATGAAGGCCCGTAGCGCCCGGCCATTCGGCTGGGCGAGGATTGAAACTGGTTCCTGTTGTCTTTGAACCACTCAATAACAATGGTAGCGCCCGGCCATTCGGCTGGGCGAGGATTGAAACTTTATCGCGTTACGAGGCGAGCTGACCGAGTTTATGTAGCGCCCGGCCATTCGGCTGGGCGAGGATTGAAACAGCCAGTTATGAGCGGTGGATTATTGGAGGACCCGGTAGCGCCCGGCCATTCGGCTGGGCGAGGATTGAAACCAGCTTTTGCGCGCAAGTGTATTTGCGTTGGCCTAGTAGCGCCCGGCCATTCGGCTGGGCGAGGATTGAAACGTACCGGTAGGCTCTGCTTGCTTCCCGCTTGGCTGGTAGCGCCCGGCCATTCGGCTGGGCGAGGATTGAAACCTGGCTGGCGAGTGTTGCTCCCAGGTTGGATCCGGTAGCGCCCGGCCATTCGGCTGGGCGAGGATTGAAACAGGGGACGCGGTGTCTATCTCGGCAAAAAATCCTGTAGCGCCCGGCCATTCGGCTGGGCGAGGATTGAAACAAAGGTCGGGGGGTGTCTGCAGAGATCCCCCCGAGTAGCGCCCGGCCATTCGGCTGGGCGAGGATTGAAACCAGGTGATGTTTAAGTACTGCTCTCCAACCGCCGGTAGCGCCCGGCCATTCGGCTGGGCGAGGATTGAAACGCGTAGAAAACGATACCACATCGGCTATAAATGGTAGCGCCCGGCCATTCGGCTGGGCGAGGATTGAAACGAATCATTTATTGCCAAAGGTTCGACGCTGCCCGGTAGCGCCCGGCCATTCGGCTGGGCGAGGATTGAAACGCCACCATCCTGTAGTACCATTGCCACCAGCGCGACGTAGCGCCCGGCCATTCGGCTGGGCGAGGATTGAAACCAGGTGACATTTAGGTACTGTTCGCCGACTGCTGGGTAGCGCCCGGCCATTCGGCTGGGCGAGGATTGAAACGTACATGCCATAGTGCCGCATGGCCCGGTAGACAATGTAGCGCCCGGCCATTCGGCTGGGCGAGGATTGAAACTGGTAATGCTTCTCCTATTGTTGCTGATACTGAAGTAGCGCCCGGCCATTCGGCTGGGCGAGGATTGAAACTTCCAGTGGAATCCCGGCCGCCGAGGCCACGCGTGGTAGCGCCCGGCCATTCGGCTGGGCGAGGATTGAAACATGAATAAGGGGTGCCGAGGCTAGATCCGTTGAGGTAGCGCCCGGCCATTCGGCTGGGCGAGGATTGAAACTTGAAACGCAAGCCGGAGCTGTTAAAGCAGATTCGTAGCGCCCGGCCATTCGGCTGGGCGAGGATTGAAACCTGGCTGGCGAGTGTTGCTCCCAGGTTGGATCCGGTAGCGCCCGGCCATTCGGCTGGGCGAGGATTGAAACAAATCGATTGATCTTGAGTGATTCCGTGCCGCTGGTAGCGCCCGGCCATTCGGCTGGGCGAGGATTGAAACGAGTCGTTTATCGCTAAAGGGTCCACTTTACCCGGTAGCGCCCGGCCATTCGGCTGGGCGAGGATTGAAACTCTCACCGCGCTCCCACTGTTGCCAAGAGCGACGGGTAGCGCCCGGCCATTCGGCTGGGCGAGGATTGAAACGCACAGGTCGCTGATTTCAGCGGTAGCCGCTTTGAGGTAGCGCCCGGCCATTCGGCTGGGCGAGGATTGAAACAGCTTGCACCGTCCCGGAGGAACCGGGATTCCTGGTAGCGCCCGGCCATTCGGCTGGGCGAGGATTGAAACATGCTAATATTATTGTGGATGGTGATGGAGACAAGTAGCGCCCGGCCATTCGGCTGGGCGAGGATTGAAACTTGTAATAATCCTGGTAATGGAAACCCACCACATGTAGCGCCCGGCCATTCGGCTGGGCGAGGATTGAAACTGCTGTAGCTGAAGCTGTTTATAGAGAAATCACGGTAGCGCCCGGCCATTCGGCTGGGCGAGGATTGAAACGTTTGTGTCCGGGTTGACTGATGGTGTCAAATCCGGGTAGCGCCCGGCCATTCGGCTGGGCGAGGATTGAAACAGTAACACATCAACTCCAACTGCTATCCTACCCGGTAGCGCCCGGCCATTCGGCTGGGCGAGGATTGAAACATGCCGGGTACGCCCTCATCGTTTGCCGGTGGCGGGGTAGCGCCCGGCCATTCGGCTGGGCGAGGATTGAAACGTGAAAGTTTTACCCCATGGATTTTGGCGTCCAGGTAGCGCCCGGCCATTCGGCTGGGCGAGGATTGAAACCAGCAGTTTATTTAGTTCCGGCGCGCAGAAAACGCCGTAGCGCCCGGCCATTCGGCTGGGCGAGGATTGAAACCCGGCTAATCCAGGTGATCGGATTGAGGGTATGATGTAGCGCCCGGCCATTCGGCTGGGCGAGGATTGAAACGCACGCAAGGCACAACTGACATTCCCACTCCTGAGTAGCGCCCGGCCATTCGGCTGGGCGAGGATTGAAACCTCTTATAGGGTCGTAATCCAGACCGATCTTATTAGGTAGCGCCCGGCCATTCGGCTGGGCGAGGATTGAAACAGCAGCCGCTCCTGGTTCAGGGCAACGTTGTCCGTGGTAGCGCCCGGCCATTCGGCTGGGCGAGGATTGAAACTACGCGTATTTCCGTATAGCCCGCGATGTTAAAAGGTAGCGCCCGGCCATTCGGCTGGGCGAGGATTGAAACATTCGGTTGTATCGGGACGAGGCGCGCAACAGCGCGGTAGCGCCCGGCCATTCGGCTGGGCGAGGATTGAAACCTCCGAGGCGCTCAATCGTCTGGTTGATGGCGTGGGTAGCGCCCGGCCATTCGGCTGGGCGAGGATTGAAACATTACCTGCGCCTCATGCATTGTTCGCCCCTTTGCGGTAGCGCCCGGCCATTATGTCGAACGTATCAATAAACACTCGGAATCCCGTTCTGACCGGGTTTGTTTTTACGCCATACCGGGTTTACACTACTTATCCTAAAGGTTGGGCTGTGGTAGCTCGGAGTCTACGAGCTTGGTCTTCAGTGATCCTGAATGAAGGGATGTCCGGCTTCTCAGCTTTTCCGTTTCAATTCTCTCGTGGGATCGTGAGATAGGTTGTCAGTAAATTGATCTCGATGGCTGCTGAATGCTGCTTACTTATTACTTATCGATGGATGTGATTTCACACTTTTTTGAGGCGGTTGGGTACTTGGCTGCCTTGGCGGTTATCCGGGCCGATCAGATGAGCCGGGTTGAGGCAATCATTGAAGAACTTTTCTCAGCCAGCGTGAGATGTCGGCTAATTCAGGGTCGCAAACAGCATGTGCCATGGGGTATTCATGCCATTCCACTGAATGGCGATGCTCGCGCAGGTGTTGTTGCGAGGTGTTGGCAAGTGCGATGGGTACAACGGGGTCTTGAGTGCCATGTGCCATGAATATGGGTGTCGAAATGTTGGCGGAGTGGGCTTCCCGCGCCAAATGATGAGGCAGTGGCAGGTAGCCGGACAGGACCATGATGCCGGCCAGTTTGTGCGGAAGGCGTAGGCCGGTTTGCAGCGCCATGGCGCCGCCTTGGGAGAAACCGGCCAGCACGATTCTTTCGGCTGGCACGCCTTGCTGGATTTCATGTTCGATTAGCGCGGTGATCGCGCGCTGTGAGTTGCGTATCCCGGTTTCATCTTCCTGCCAACTTAAATCGTTATGTTTGATGTCATACCAGGCGCGCATTTTCCATCCGCCATTGATGGTGACAGGCTGGATGGGGGCGTGTGGAAATAAAAAACGGATGGGCGTCGCAGGGGGCAAATCGAGTGCCTGTACAATGGGCACGAAGTCGTTGCCGTCGGCGCCCAGCCCGTGCATCCATAAGATTGTGTGGGTGGGATTGGGGCCGGTTGTGATTTTGATTGCGGGGAGTAAGGATTGTGTGTCGAGCATGAATATAGGAATTGACTGAAGTAGCTGGCAGCGCTAGATTTGCTGTTTCTGACCGTATTTATTTTATACCAACACTGTTCAGGAGTCGTATGAAACGTAGGGATTTTTTCAAACTGATTGGCACCGGTGCGGCAGGCGCTGTGTTGTATCCTTCTATCTCGTCATCGGTGTTTGCGCAATCTTCGGCCCCGGCTAAATGGCGGAGTTATCGTTTGTCTTATGAGGTGGTCTTGCCATCTGCAGGAAAGGTTGCGCGTTTGTGGCTGCCTTTGCCGGATACCAACGATACGGATTATCAGTTTACGCAGGGCAGCAACTGGAATGGGAGTACGACTGCTGGTGGGTTCAGTGTTGTGCCTGATACGCGTTTTCCGATGTTTCACGCAACCTGGCAGGGCAGTGGTGAACGAAGCATGAAAGTCAGCAGCATTATCAAGACCGCTGATCGCTCTATTGATCTGCAGCATTATCGTGCACCGGCCTCGGCTGCCATACCGCAGGCGGTGAAACAATATTTGAAACCGAGCAAGCAAATTCCTATTGATGGCATCGTCAAGAAAACTGCGCTTGCAATTGCTCAACAGGCGGGTGCGAAAACGCCGCTGCAGCAGGCGCGAGCTATTTATGACTGGGTGATTGACAACGCGACTTTTGATAACAATCGGCGCGGGCAAGGCTGGGGGGATGTCCAGAATATGCTGGCGAAGGATGACCTCAATGGTAAATGTGTCGATATTCATGCGCTGTTTGTGGGGCTGGCGCGCGCCAGTGGCATTCCCGCCAGGCAGAAGTATGGGATCCGGATTAATGATTCGGTGCTCAATAAGCACCTGGGCAAATTTGGTGATGTCAGTCGCGCACAGCATTGCCGGGCTGAATTCTATCTGGCCGGCTTTGGCTGGGTGCCGGTAGATCCGGCTGACGTGAACGAGGTCATGGCATTGGATATGCTGCCCCGCAATCACGAATTGATTGCGCAATTGAGAGAGAAATTGTTCGGTTCCTGGGAGATGAACTGGGTGGCTTTCAATGACAGCGAGAATGTTGGCCTGGGCAAGACCAGTGCTGCGGGTAGGCTGCCGTTTTTCCTTTATCCGCATGCTGAAATCGACGGGCGGCAACAGGATAGCCTCGAACCGGAAACGTTTTCCTATAAAATCACGTCGGCTGCGTTGGTGGGTACAGGGGCCAAGTTGTAAAAATTTTCCACGGCAGTGACCGCAAAGCATCTGGGTGGCTGCCATGTTGTGTTACTGCCGGCTTTGTCAGGCAGCCGCAGCCACGAATGGATCTAATGCACTCGAATTGTTGAGTATGCTTCAATACAATTTCCAGTGGGCAGCGCCAGCAAATCGTTTTGCACGACAAAAATCGGTGCACAAGTGCACCCTACGCTACTAATTTGAGTTGTGTCATGCGGCTGGCTGGTCTGGTTGCGGGTGGCAATGCGGCCCCGAAGTCATTTTGCAATATTAATGTATTAGTGTGCATTGGTGTTCATTAGTGGTTGATCATTTCTTCCGTTTCATACTGGCCCCATGAGTGTTTCAAAAAGTATCTCTAGCTTCAGGCTGGTTCTTGTCGTTGTGGATGGACCAATGCCTGCTTGATGGTTTCCGTGTTCAAGTGGGGAGCGAACATTTCGATGAAGTCGTAGATGTAGCTGCGGATGTAGCAACTGCGGCTGATGCCGATCCGGGTGGTGCTTGGTTCGAAGAGATGGGCGGCATCGATGGCGCGCAGACCTTTATCGCGTACGGGGTCGAAGGCCATTTGCGCGAGAATCCCTACACCCAGCCCGATTTCAACATAGGTCTTGATTACGTCGGCATCGATGGCGGTCAGGACGACGTTGGGCTGCAGGCCCCTGGACTCAAAAGCTTGGTTGATTTTTGAGCGCCCGGTGAAGGCAAAATCATAGGTGATGATGGTGTATTGTGCGAGAGATTCCAGGGTCAATTTTTCCTGTTCCAGTAACGGGTGTTGGGGGGGTACCACGATGCAGCGGTTCCATTGGTAGCAGGGAAGCATGATCAGCTCGTCGAACAGCTCTATCGCTTCGGTTGCGATAGCCAGATCCGCCTCGCCTGAAGCAACCCAGGTGGATATTTCGGTGGGACTGCCTTGGCGCAGGGTGAGCCTGATTTTTGGATAGCGCTCGATGAATCGTTTGATGATGGGTGGCAGGGCGTACCGGGCCTGGGTGTGAGTGGTTGCAATGACGAGCGAGCCGCTTTCCTTGTCGTTGAATTCTTCTCCGACTCTTCTCAGATTATCCGCATCCTGGAGCATTCTTCTTGCGATTTCGAGAATGGCCTGCCCTGGCGGCGTGATTTTGGTGATGCGCTTGCCATTGCGTATGAAAATTTCCACCCCCAGTTCCTGTTCCAGTAATTGAATTTGTCGGCTGATGCCAGGTTGTGAAGTGTGCAGGGCTTCGGCGGCTTTGGAAAGATTGAGCTGTTGCCTGGCGATCTCGGAGAGATAGCGTAATTGCTGAAGTTTCATGGATATTATTAGCGCGGGTTATATGCTTGTAAAATAATATTATTTTATATTATATAAGATTTTTGTTATTCTGTTAGAAATACGAGAAGTTTATTCTGCGTAGCAGTGCATGATATTGCATCTGCAAGCATATCGCTGCGAGCGGTATATTGGTAAGTTGGATGAGGGACTTATTTTCTGCCGCTATCACCCGCTGGAAATCGCTGATCGATCTTGAGTGCGTATGATGCTGGCTCAATGAGGCTTTTTTTACAGCTTGACCCTGAATTTTCTGACTATTTTCTGACAATGACGTTACGCAGCGGGCGGTTATCGGATAAAATAGCATGTTTTGGCTGTTGAAAATTATTCCGTGGATATATGCATAATGCCATGGAAGCTATGGAGAGATGGAATGGATTATTTGACTGATCTTGCTGACAACGAGGAAATCGACGCCTACGAACAAGCCTTGCAAGGTTTCTTGAATGGCCAGATCGATGCAGACCGTTTTACGGCCACCCGTTTGCAAATGGGCATCTACGGCCAGCGTCAGGAAGGCGTGAACATGGTACGCGTCAAGATCCCCGGCGGACGTCTGGTCGGGACGCAACTCGATGCAATTGCCGATGTCGTTGAACATCACACGCAACGTGGCGAAGCGCATATTACAACGCGCCAGGATATACAACTGCATTATGTGCCACTGACGGATACGTCAGTTGTCATGCGCAAGTTGTCAAAAGGTGGATTGACGACGCGCGAAGCCTGCGGCAATACGATTCGCAATATTACGGCCTGTCCGCTGACCGGGGTATGTCCACGTGAACATACCGATATTACCCAGCATCTCAATGGCACGGTACGGCATTTTCTGCGCAAGCCGCTCAATCAGTTGATGCCGCGCAAATTCAAAATCAGCTTTTCGGGTTGTGAATCGGATTGTGCGCAAGCGATGATCCATGATTTGGGGGTGGTGGCTGTCAAAAACGAGGATGGGCGTTTCGGCTTCAAGGTGCTGGTCGGCGGTGGCCTCGGGCATAAACCCCATGAAGCGATTGTTGTTGAGTCGTTCGTCGAGGAAAAGGACCTGTTCCTGGTGATCGAGGCGGTGCTGACCGTGCACAACAAGTATTCCGACCGGGTCAAGCGCGCCAAGTCACGCATCAAGTTCCTGGTGGACCGGTTCGGTGAGGCGGGCTTCGTCGAAAAATATCAGGAGGAATTGGCTCGCGTCAAAGAAGCCTTGCAGAATCAAGGCTACCCCAAAGGCGAATGGACAACTGGCAGAACCGATGTCGCGGCCCCGGGACAAGGTGCACCACGTGAAATTTACGAACAGAAACAGGCTGGATTGCATGTGCTGCCAATCAGCGTGCGGCTTGGGCAGTTGACGGTGCCACAAATGCGGGGGCTTTCCGGGCTATTGAAGCGGTTCGATTTAGCGGAAATTCGCACCACCCAGGATCAGAATCTGATGCTGGTCAATGTGCCGCAGGCCCAGCTGGCGGATATTCAGGCGGTACTGGCCGATTTGGGACTGGGCTTGCCCAAGGCCGGTGACGATGTCGTGGCCTGCCCGGGTACTTCCACTTGCCGTTTGGGTATTACATCGAGCCCGACGGTAGGGGGTAAGCTGTCCGGGGGTGAGCATGATCTCCGTATCCGTGTGTCGGGATGCCACAATGGTTGTGCGCAGCCGGAAGCGGGTGATATTGGCATCTATGGCGAGGGCAAACGCATGCACGGCAAGCTGGTGCCACATTACCAAATGTATTTTGGTGGCAACGGCATGGCTGCAGGCGGACTGGCTTTCAAAGGGCCATCGGTGCCGAGTGCCCGTATTGAATCGGCCATCGACCGAGTTCAGGCTGCCTATGCTGCTGATCGCGCCGATAGCGAATCATTTTTTAATTGGACACGCCGCAAGGGTAAGGACTATTTCGTGGAGTTGATGGCCGACCTGATGGCTGTCAATGCTGAGGAAGTGCTGTCGGTCGTGCGCGATCATGGTCACACTGACGATTTCAGGGTGTTGCAACTGGGCGGTGGCGAATGCGCAGGCGCCAAGCAGGTACAGATCGGTACCACATTCTTTGATGCTGCAAACGAGCGAAATTACCGGAATGCCTTGAAGTTCCAGCGCAAGTTTGAGGAATCTGCGAAATGTGCCGAGGCAATCGCCTGGCTGATTGGCCAAGGATTGACCCAGCTGGTTGGCGGGCGCAAATGCGACACGCTGGCCGAGCAGGCGGAGGAATTGCTGCAAGTGTTGCCCGCCAAACCGGCTTTGGCCAAATCGCTGGCAAACTTTGCGCACTATTTCTCAAAACCTGCGGAAGAGTTGAATGATCAGTTGCTGACCGAGTGGTACGCTGAAATGGACGGCTGGACGAATGATGTTGCGGCATTCTGTATGGATTTTGACCGTCAGCTGGATTTGGCCGGTGCACTGCCCCAAACTGGAGCAGCTTCATCAAGCCGGCAGGAAACCCAGTCAGCTTCAGTGGCCTGATTGCGTAGGCTTGGTCTGATCGAACGCGCATGAGTCAACAGGATTTGCAACAGAAGGTTGAGCAGTTGTGCAGTGTGCTGGAGGATATCCAGCAAAACTATGCACCAGCGGTGTTCGCCAATAGTTTCGGTGCCGAAGACATGGTGCTGACAGACCTGATTGCGCGTCACTATCCGCAGATTGTGATCTTTACGCTTGATACCGGCCGTTTGCCGCAAGAAACCTACGATCTGATGCAGGCAGTGAAGGACCGTTACGCTGTTTCCATCCGGGCCTATTGCCCGGATGCGGCGTCGACTGAAGACTATGTCGCGCAGCATGGCCCGAACGGTTTCTACAAGAGCATCGCCTTGCGGAAAAGTTGCTGCTATTTGCGCAAGGTCGAGCCTCTGAAGCGGGCGCTGGCAGGGAAAAAGGCCTGGATTACAGGAATGCGGCGTGAACAGGCCGTGACACGTGACAGCCTGGAAATCTCGGCCTATGACAGCGAACACGGCTTGCATAAATTCAATCCGCTGTGTCACTGGACCCATCAGAATGTGTGGGATTACATCAAACAGCATGATGTGCCCTACAATGCATTGCACGATCGGTTCTACCCCAGCATTGGTTGCGCGCCTTGCACCCGGGCGATCACGCCGGGTGAAGATGTCCGGTCGGGGCGCTGGTGGTGGGAAAATCCGGATTCCAAGGAATGCGGCCTGCATGTCGAAAAAAAGTAATCTACACTTAAGGTGTTATCAAATAAATCAAAATGAATCATCGAGCTTTTACACATTTGGATGCCCTGGAAAGTGAGGCGGTCCATATCATGCGGGAAGTGGCGGCAGAATGCGCGAATCCGGTATTGCTGTTTTCGGGTGGCAAGGATTCAGTGGTCTTGTTGCGGCTGGCAGAGAAGGCTTTCCGGCCAGGCCGTTTCCCGTTCCCTTTGATGCATATCGATACTGGCCATAATTTCCCGGAAGTTATCGAGTTTCGTGATTACCGGGCCAAGGAGCTGGGTGAACGTCTGATTGTTCGCAGCATGGAGGATTCCATTCAGCGCGGGCGGGTGGTCCTGCGTTCCGAAAACCAGAGCCGCAACCCGTTTCAATCAATCACTTTGCTGGATGCGATTGCGGAATTTGGATTCGATGCCTGTATCGGTGGTGCACGCCGGGATGAGGAAAAGGCGCGTGCAAAAGAACGCATTTTCTCGTTCCGAGATGAATTCGGCCAATGGGATCCAAAAAATCAGCGCCCGGAGTTATGGAGCCTGTTCAACACGCGTACTCACCCCGGGGAAAATATCCGGGTGTTTCCTATCAGCAACTGGACAGAACTGGATGTGTGGGAATATATCGGGCGCGAACGCCTGGAGGTGCCATCCATTTATTTCGCACATCAGCGGGAGGTCATTCCGCGGAACAGCGGATTGTTGCCGGTCTCGAGCTTGGTTCAACCTGGAGCGGACGAGCATGTGGAGAGCATGATGGTGCGGTTCCGCACGGTTGGAGATATGAGCTGTACTTGTCCAGTGGCGTCTCAAGCCAGCAATGTCGAGGAAATCATTGCCGAGACCGTGCTGACCCGTATCACTGAACGTGGCGCGACGCGCATGGATGATCAGACATCCGAAGCGTCGATGGAATTGCGCAAACGGGAAGGCTATTTCTAATCCAAAGTTTAATCATTCCCCATCTTAATTTTACTTTTCTTCAAAGGTTCATCTAGTACATGTCAGTCGTTGAAAATGTCGGACTCGATCGTGCCGAGTTGCTTCGATTTATTACTGCCGGAAGCGTGGATGATGGGAAAAGCACCCTGATCGGGCGCTTGCTGCATGATTCGAAATCCATATTCGAGGATCAGCTGAGTTCCATTGCCCATACTTCCAGCAAGCGTGGTATGGAAAAAGTCGACCTCTCTTTGCTGACGGATGGTCTGCAGGCAGAGCGGGAGCAGGGAATTACCATCGATGTGGCCTACCGTTATTTCACCACTCCTAAACGTAAATTCATTATCGCTGATACGCCCGGGCATGAGCAATATACCAGGAACATGGTGACGGGTGCTTCTACCGCCAACCTGGCTATTATCCTGATCGATGCGCGCAAGGGCGTACTGACACAATCGAGGCGGCATGCCTTCCTGGCCAGTTTGGTGGGTATTCCGCATTTGGTTGTGGCCGTCAACAAGATGGATCTTGTGGATTATTCCCAGGAAGTTTTCGAGCGCATCTGTGCCGATTTTGCTGCTTTTGCCCAAAGATTGGGGTTGCGTTCCATCGATTATATTCCCATGTCCGCTCTACTCGGGGATATGGTGGTGGAGCGGGGCGACCGGCTGGACTGGTATAGCGGCAAGCCTTTGCTGGAATTGCTGGAGACCATCGATATCGAGCATGATCTCAACACGAAAGATTTTCGTTTTCCGGTGCAGTGGGTCTGTCGCCCGCAAACGGAGGCGTTGCATGATTTCCGCGGCTATATGGGGCGTATCGAATCCGGTGTGGTGCGCAAGGGAGATGCGGTCACCGTGTTGCCTTCCGGTTTGACCTCGCACATTAAGGAAATCCTGTTCTATAACGATGCGCTGGAAAGTGCTTTCGCACCCCAGTCCGTAACGTTGACAATTGAAGACCACCTGGATATTTCGCGGGGCGACATGCTGGTCAATTCTGGCAAACCGCCCCGCACCATCCGTGAATTCGATGCCATGCTTTGCTGGCTGTCTGAGAGCGGATTTGATCCCAGGCGGAAATATATCGTCAAGCATACGACGCGTATGGTCAAGGGTTTGATTGCCCGGATCGATTACCGCGTGGATGTCAATACCATGAATCATGAAATGACCGATACGCTCAGCATGAACGATATCGCTCGTGTCGGGATGAAAGTGCAGCTGCCGCTGGTTGTGGACACCTATGTGAACAGTCACGGCACCGGCTGTTTTATTCTGATCGATGAGATTACCAATAACACGGTGGCCGCCGGCATGATCTGTGATTCGGAAGACTAAACCTGGAACTCCCGGTTAAGGCTTGGCGCTGTTTGATATAGCTATTATTGATACTCCTGGAAAGCCTGCAAATGATCCGGGTCTGCCGGGAGTATGAATCCAGCTATTTGTTCCCATTATCCTACGTAAAAATACCTGAATAAACATGATTGATTCACCCTCAACATCCGCCCATCCTTCGACAACTGCTTTGGCTACCCTCGCGCTTGGTTATGGCATGACTTTCAGAGAGTTATATGATCGTGAGGGTCTGGTCAAGCTGGATCAAATATTTCTGGATGTCCTCAAGGAAGGTGACGCGGCATTGCGAGTCCGCCTGGATCAAGCGCGTCAGCATCCTGAGTCACTGGCAACGAAAGACGAATCTGCCCTGCTGATAGAATTGGCGCCCTGGTTGGAGGACTTTATCGCGACTTTGTTCGGTATTGGCAATGAGGTGCGTGCCCTGGCCCAACGGCATCATGAGCTGGCGCCGCTTTATTTTTGTAAACGTCAATTCGTACAGCGGCGTGCCAAAACCAAGGTGAGTGAGCAGGTGCTGCAGACTATCGACGGATTGACACTGGAACAGAAACTGGTGGAAATATTCGGACAGCCTTTTTCCGAGTTGGCGTTTGCGAGGCATGTTGCTGACTGGATGGAAGATGAAGCCCAGTATGCCAATCAGATTGAGCTGGCCTTGCATTATGCCGCATGGGCGCTGCGCACGCCGGAAGGCCAGGCGCATACTCGGCAGGGTGTTTTGTTCAAGTCCCCGCGCAAGCTGAATCCACAGCATTTGCTGTCGCTGGTTACTGAAGACAGCGCGGGCTATACGATGCATCATCTCGATCATTTGCGTCACCGGGAAGGTTTTTCTCTGACCGATACTGGCACTGACCTGGTCGGTGCGTTGGACGAAGCCAATTATTGTATCTGGTGTCACGAGCAGGGCAAGGATTCCTGTTCGAAAGGGTATTTGCAAAAATCGAAGGATGCGCCCGAGAGCAAGGTGTTCAAGAAAAGCGATCTCGGCGCTTTGCTGGCAGGTTGTCCATTGGAGGAGCGTATCTCCGAGTTTCACAAACTCAAGACACAGGGCGTGGCGGTGGGCAGTCTGGCAATGATCGTGCTGGATAATCCAATGTGTGCCGGCACGGGGCACCGGATTTGCAATGATTGCATGAAATCCTGCATTTATCAGAAACAAGATCCTGTCAATATCCCGCAGGCGGAAACGCGGACGCTCAAGGATGTGCTCGAGCTGCCATGGGGATTTGAGATTTATAGCCTGTTGACGCGCTGGAATCCGCTTGATCTGCACCGGCCTTATCCCAAATCGCCCACTGGCAAAAAAGTACTGGTAGTGGGAATGGGCCCTGCGGGCTATACCTTGGCGCACCACCTGATGAATGATGGGCATACGGTCATCGGCGTGGATGGACTGAAAATAGAGCCCTTGGACGCCGGAATATCTGGTGTGGACATGAACGGTGTCCGTATGCCTTTTACGCCCATTCATGATGTCGAATCCTTGCGCGAGGATCTGAATGAGCGCCAGCCCATGGGTTTTGGGGGGGTTGCGGAGTATGGTATCACGGTCCGCTGGGACAAGAATTTTCTGAAACTGATCCGGCTTTTACTGGAACGGCGCGCCGAATTTGCGCTCTTTGGCGGGGTACGTTTTGGCGGTACATTGAGCGTTGAAGATGCCTGGAACATGGGTTTCGATCATATTGCGCTGGCCGCCGGTGCTGGGCGTCCGACTATTCTGGATTTACCCAATGGGTTGGCGCGCGGGGTGCGGGCAGCATCCGATTTTCTGATGGCACTGCAATTGACCGGGGCTGCGCAAAGCGATTCCATTGCCAATATGCAGTTGCGCTTGCCGGTGGTGGTGATTGGTGGTGGGTTGACTGCCATTGATGCGGCCACCGAGGCGCTTGCCTATTATCCCGTGCAAGTGGAGAAATTCCTGCATCGCTATGAAACATTGGTGGCCAAACAGGGTAAGGCGGTGGTAGAGGCTGGCTGGGATGATGAAGAGCGGGAAATTGCAGCTGAGTTCATGAATCATGCCCGCGCCATTCGGGAAGAGAAAGCACAGGCTGCTCAGGAGGGCCGCACGCCACGGATTGCGCAGTTGTTAAGATCCTGGGGAGGCGCGACGATCACGTATCGCAAACGTTTGATCGATAGCCCTTCTTACACGCTCAATCATGAAGAAGTAGAGAAAGCCCTGGAAGAAGGGATCTATTTTGCCGAAGGACTGACGCCTTTGCGGATTGATGTGGACCGCTGGGAGCATACCCAAACGATTCGGTTTGCGGTGCAGGCACTGGATGAGGAAGGTCGCTGGCACAAGACTCGGGAAGTGGATTTGCCCGCACGGGCAATTCTGGTGGCGGCCGGGACACAGCCCAATACCGTACTTGCGCGGGAAGATGCCGGTAACTTTAAGCTTAACGGACGTTATTTCGCATCCTGCGATGAACAAGGCCAGCCTGTTGACGTGATCAGAGGTAATCCAAAACCGGAAAAAGCAGTGGTTTTGCTCAGCCGTTCGGATGATGGGCGGTTCATCAGTTATTTCGGTGATCTGCATCCTTCTTACTCGGGCAATGTGGTCAAGGCTATGGCCAGTGCCAAGCAGGGTTATCCGGTCGTGAGCCGGGTGCTGGCGCAGATTGCACCGGCAGCAAGTACGCCGGTGCCGGATTTCATGGATGAACTCGGGTCTCTGTTGCGAGCAACAGTGCATAAGGTAGAGCGACTGACTGACACCATTATCGAGGTGGTTGTCCATGCGCCACTGGCTGCCCGTCATTTCCAGCCGGGGCAGTTTTACCGTTTCCAAAATTTTGCGGCGTTGTCCAAGGTTTCCGAGGAGACGCGCCTGGCAATGGAGGGCATTGCGCTGACTGGTGCGGCGGTAGATGTCTCGAAAGGGTTGGTATCGTTGATTGCGCTGGAAATGGGCGGCTCGGCAGATTTGTGTACATTGCTCCAGCCCGGTGAATCGGTGGTGTTGATGGGCCCGACAGGCACGCCAACCGAAATTGTGTCCAATGAAACGGTTGTGCTGGTTGGCGGTGGATTGGGCAATGCAGTATTGTTTTCGATCGGTGCAGCAGCGCGTGCGGCAGGCTGCAAGGTATTGTACTTCGCAGGCTACAAGAAATTGGTCGATCGGTATAAGGTCGCCGAGATCGAGGCGGCCGCCGATACCATCGTCTGGTGTTGCGATGAGGCGCCAGGCTTCGAGCCATCGCGGCCGGGCGATGCGAGTTATGTTGGCAATATCGTTCAGGCGATGGTTGCATATGCTCGTGGCGAGCTGGGGCAGCCTGCAATTGCTATGCAGGAAGCAGATCGTATCATCGCGATCGGTTCCGACCGGATGATGGCTGCAGTCGGCGCTGCCCGCCATCAGCAGCTGGCGCCCTACTTGAAGGCAGGCCATTTTGCGGTCGGTTCGATCAATTCACCGATGCAGTGCATGATGAAAGAAATTTGCGCGCAGTGCCTGCAGCCACAGAAGGATCCTGTCACGGGTGAGGTGTCATATGTCTTTTCTTGCTTTAATCAGGATCAGCCACTGGATTGGGTCGACTTTAGCGGGCTTGCTTCCCGCCTGCGGCAAAACAGTGTCCAGGAAAAACTGACGAGTCAATGGATTGATCACTGCTTGCATGCTGAAAGTCATACGGCTACATCTTGACAGGGGTTCGTAAGACCGGATTGGATTTCATCTGATCCAAATTGATTTATAATTCAGGGCTGACTTGAATCTGGGAGTCTGTAAAAAATGGCGTATGCATTTAACAGCAAGGGCCTGATGATGGGTGCGCAGCAGCCGAGTTTGTGAGAAGCGGTCAGGCAATCAGGATCATTGTTTTTGCCGTAACCAGAACGCGCATCTGCTTTGCAGACAATTAATATTTTGATTTTATTAACGAATTAGCAAGATAACAGGGGAGAGTATCCATGCACATAGGCATACCTGCCGAGACGCGTGCAGGTGAGACGCGTGTGGCGGCCACGCCCGAAACCGTCAAGAAATATACAGCCAAAGGATTGCACACAGTTTTGGTGCAAACTGGCGCGGGAGCGGGTGCCAGCATTCCGGATGCGGCGTATCAGGAAGCTGGCGCGACCATCGTTGCCGAAGCGTCGCAGTTATATGAGCAATCCCAAATTGTATTGAAAGTTCGCGGCCCGCAAGCTGATGAGCTTGCCCTGATGCGCAAGGACGCTGTCCTGATCGGTTTGCTGTCACCGCATCATGCCGAAGGCATTGAAGCAATGGCCAAGCATGGCCTGACCGGCTTTGCCATGGAGAAATTGCCGCGGATCTCCCGTGCGCAAAGCATGGATGTGTTGTCTTCTCAGGCCAATATTGGCGGGTATAAGGCCGTGATCATGGCAGCCAATGTTTACCAGAAATTCTTTCCCATGCTGATGACGGCGGCGGGCACGGTAAAAGCCGCGCGCGTATTGGTGCTGGGAGCTGGGGTGGCGGGATTGCAGGCAATTGCCACGGCCAAGCGGCTGGGCGCTGTGATTGAAGCTTTCGATGTGCGCCCAGCCGTTAAGGAGCAGGTCGAGAGTCTCGGTGCAAAATTTGTGGAAGTCCCATTGACCGATGAAGAAAAGGCAAATGCCGAAACGGCTGGCGGCTATGCTGCCGAGATGTCCGAGGATTATAAGCGCCGCCAGGGTGAGCTGATTCATGAACGTGCGGCGGCAGCGGATATCATCATTTCCACTGCCCTGATTCCTGGGCGCCCGGCGCCGGTTCTGATCAAGGAAGATACTGTCAAGGCAATGAAGCCGGGTTCGGTGATTGTCGACATGGCAGTAGAAGCCGGGGGGAATTGTCCCTTGTCGGAATTGAACAAGACTGTGGTGAAGCATGGCGTGCATCTGATTGGTATCGCCAATCTTCCCGGGTTGGTGGCAACTGATGCCAGCGCGCTCTATGCACGCAACCTCATGAATTTCCTGAATCTGATGCTTGACGCCGAAACAGGGGCGCTCAAGGTGGATCGGGAAGACGAAATTATCGCCGGTAGTCTGATTTGTGCAAATGGTGAAATCATCAGCTGAACATGAGTGGGTGTATTGCTGATTTTTGAAAATTTATGAATTTAGAAGGGAAAGAACATGATTGGCGAAATTGATCCAACGATCATTCATCTAACGGTGTTCGTTTTGGCCGTATTTGTTGGTTACCATGTGGTATGGAATGTGACGCCAGCCTTGCATACGCCACTGATGTCAGTGACGAATGCAATATCCAGCATTATTCTGGTCGGTGCGATGCTGGCTGCCGGAACCGCAGAGTCTGACTGGGGCGTCTGGTTGGGTGCGGTTGCGGTCGTTTTGGCTTCTGTCAATGTATTTGGTGGATTTCTCGTAACCCAGCGAATGCTGGAAATGTTCAAGAAAAAAGAAAAGAAAGGGAACGCCTAAATGTCCGCTAATTTCATTGCACTCGCTTATCTCGTCGCAGCGGTATTTTTTATACTCGCACTCAAAGGATTGAGTTCGCCGCTTTCAGCCCGGCGCGGCAATCTTTTCGGTATGCTGGGGATGACGATCGCTGTGGCGACCACGCTGACCATTACCGAGAACTGGGCATTGATTCTGGGCTGTATTGCTATCGGCGGCTTGATTGGTTCCATCGTGGCGCAACGTGTTCAGATGACGGCCATGCCGGAGCTGGTCGCATTCATGCATTCGCTCGTTGGTCTGGCGGCCGTATTCATTGCGATCGCCGCTGTCAACAATCCTGTTTCATTTGGTTTGCCTGAAGTGCTGCCGACCGGTAGCAAGCTGGAGCTTTTCTTGGGTACGTTCATTGGCGCCATGACCTGGTCGGGTTCTGTGATCGCGTTCTTGAAACTCTCCGGCCGTATGAGCGGCGCACCGATTGTTTTTAGCGGTCAACACCTGCTCAATCTGTTGTTGGCGATTGTCATGATAGGGTTCGGCCTGTGGTTCTTCTTCACTGAAACCACCAACTGGACTGCATTCTCCGCCATGACGGCCATCGCCTTCCTGCTGGGCTTCCTGATCATTGTTCCCATCGGCGGGGCGGATATGCCGGTTGTGATTTCCATGCTGAATTCTTATTCGGGATGGGCGGCGGCCGGTATTGGTTTCTCCCTCGGCAATCCGATGCTGATCATCGCAGGCTCGTTGGTGGGTAGTTCCGGTGCGATTCTGTCCTACATCATGTGCAAGGCGATGAATCGCCCATTCCTGTCGGTTATTCTGGGCGGCTTTGGCAGTGATGGGGGTGCCCAGGCTGCGGGTGACGGGACACAGAAAACCTATCGCAGCGGCAGTGCCGACGATGCGGCTTTCCTGATGGGTAATGCCGATAGCGTCATCATTGTGCCAGGCTATGGGCTGGCTGTGGCACGTGCCCAGCATGCTGTTAAAGAGCTTGCAGAAGCCCTGCTCAAGGCAGGTGTGAATGTGCGTTTTGCCATTCATCCGGTTGCAGGCCGTATGCCTGGCCATATGAATGTGCTGCTTGCCGAAGCAGAGATTCCCTATGAGCAGGTATTGGAGATGGATGAGATCAATAGTGATTTTTCCAATACAGATGTGGTGCTGGTGCTGGGTGCGAATGACGTCGTGAACCCGGCCGCCAATGTGCCAGGCAGTCCTATCTATGGCATGCCAATTCTGGATGCCTACAAGGCACGTACGGTGATGGTGGTCAAGCGCAGCATGGCCGCCGGCTATGCTGGCCTGGACAATGACCTGTTCTATATGGACAAAACCATGATGGTATTTGGTGATGCCAAGAAAGTCGTGGAGAATATGGTCAAGGCGCTATAGCGCATGCTTTGTTGAGCTTTGCAAACAGAGATGGCCGCGAATCCAGGAAGAATCAGAGTTGGATTACTTCCTGGACTCAAGCCACTCTCTGGCTGCTTTTTGTGCGTCTGTCAATTGTTTGGAGCTGAGTGAGCGCATGGCTTTGTCCCGCGCCAGCATTGCTTGTTCGACGCCTGCAGCAGCAGCCAGATTGAACCACATATAGCTTTTCTCAAGATCCATATCTACCCCCTGACCTACCTGATAGAGCAATCCAAGCTCATATTGTGCGAAAGGGTGATTCTGCTCAGCTGCCATCATGAACCACTTGGCCGCTTCTGAAAAATCCTGCAAAGTGCCTCTGCCGGCTAGATAAAGTAACCCCAGCTGGTATTGTGCATCGGGATTGCCTTTGTTGGCCTTTTCCAGAAAGAGATTTACGGTATAAAACCGATTGTCGCTCGGATCGGGCAAGCCGGATTTTTCATTTAAGGCCTGTGTGTCAATCTCCTGGCCACGTTCGACTGCTGCAGACAGAATGGGGTTTGAGGCAGGACCATTTGCAGCGGTGGATATAGCATCCTGCGCAGTTTCAGTGACGCTGGCTGGTGATTGAGAGGAAAGTCTTGCCGAACTGATCTCATCGGGCGATAAAGCCAGCCAGACAAATGTGCCAAATAGCAAAATCCCGCCTGCACTGAAGGCAGCCACAAAATATGCGCTGGTATTCCGTTCCCAAAAGCGAGCCTTGCAATCACGGCAGCGGAAGGGGGCAAGAAACAGGTTTGAAGCGGTTCGCTCACCGGGCCTGAAGCGTGATTGATGTACACGCTTGCTGCCGCATTGGGGGCAATTGTATGTCATGGCGAAATTGTTATAGTGTGAGGACGCATACCGTTAAGTTGGCTGCGTAGTAGATTCACAATAAGGACTCGTTAACAAATAACCTGAAAATAACTTGAGCATACGCCGGTCTGCGCCAGAAGCGACCCCAACCCGAAGGGTTGTTGCGTATTCGGGCATCTGCGGCGTTGCGAGGCTTGCCAATAGAACGACCATACGGCTTCGCCTCGCGCCTTGCATCTTTCCCGAATACGTAACCGTATACCCAAGTTATTCATTAACGAGCCCTAAGGGTAAATAGCCATTTTACCAATACCTTTTGCTGATCTGGCAATAAATGCATAGTCACCCTGTAAATTGCGTTTGGATGGGAAGCGGAGCGTATGCGTTGTTACGCTGCCATGCGACTGATAAGCCGTGCCATTCAGCTGGTAGCGCGATCGGCAATCGGGTTGGTTTGTAAATTGCGGCTTATTCAGCATAAAAGTATCCACAGGCAGGACCAAGGGGTTATGACCATGCTGAAGAGCGGTGTGCTGTAGGAAGTGTGTTGAGTAACTGCGTATCAGGGACCAGGGCAGGGATATGGCGTTAACCTATTATCTTGGCCCCTTAAGGGACATCCTGCGCCATCGCAATGATAGCGCTTGAATTGTCAGTTGGCATTGTTCTGATCCAACTGACAGCATGGTGTTGAGATTTCGGCTATATCTGACTTTGCAGCCAGTTATGGATACCTACTTTTTGTATCATGTCACGTTCCGTTTCGAGCCAGTCGATATGTTCTTCCGTATCTTCCAGGATGTGCTCGAAAATTTCGCGTGAAACATAATCTTGCGTGGATTCACAGGCGGCTATGGCACTGATCAGGGTTTCGCGGGCGGCCAGTTCGAGATCCAGATCGCAGGTCACGCACTCTTGTGCAGATTCTCCGATCAGTAGCTTATCAAGCTGCTGGAGATTGGGCAGGCCTTCGAGGAAAAGTATGCGTTCGATGAGCTTGTCTGCATGTTTCATCTCATCGATCGATTCATGGTATTCGTGTTCTGCCAGCTTATGGAATCCCCAGTTTTTATACATACGGGCATGTAAAAAATACTGGTTGATAGCGGTCAATTCGTGCTGAAGCTGACGATTGAGCCAACGAATGATATCTGCATTACCTTTCATGTTTGTCTCCTTGAGTATTAGGTAGCCGGCTCGCTCTGAGCGGTTTCCGGGCGAGCAGCCTAGGAACCGCCAGCGGGTTCGGGCGAAGGTGTCAGCTGTCGTGATTTGTCCAATGCCATTTTTACATGGCAGGCACACGCGCCGCACTCCCCGGCCACTCCCAGGCAAATTCTCAAATCACGCATTCTTTCAGCGCCTTGCTGAACAGCACTGTGAATATCGCGATCCGTGACGCCTTTGCAGACACAAATATACATGAAAGATAGCTCTTAGAGAATGAATTTTCCGATAATTGATTGGCTGTAGCCTACGTGCATTACCAGGTTCGATGGGTTGCTAATGAGAATGATTCGTAATTATATTCCATTCAGACTGATTTGCAAGCAATAAGTTCTTTGCCGAAACATATTCGGTTGTTAGGAGCCGAGAAGGAATAAGTGTGACGATTGGGCGCGTCTGGTGGGATGCAATGCAAGGCTATGGCGACGACGAGTAACGCCGCAGTGCGCCCGCCAGATGCGATCCAAGTGTTACAGTTATTTATGAGCGATTCCTTGGTTGCTGGTTGATGCGATTTCGAGGTACAGAGCAGCATTCTCACGCTCGGGAATAGCTGGTTAGATAGCTGGGTAATGTCTTGTCTTGTGTGAACCCACCCGCATGTCACCTGAGTGAAGGGTCCAGCCTGAATTGTGTCGATTGGTAGCGTTAGTTTTTGAGTGAATGGCTTTCGATTGGCTATTTATTTCGGTAATCTGTCAGGATTTTATTTCTACACATTCTTACTATGAATTTACATTTGGTCGTCCCGACCTTATTTTGGCCCGATCGCTCCCAGTCAGAGATTTATCATGGCTTGCCGTTACCTGCTTTGCAGACCATTTTGGCAAAAAGCCAATCCAATGAGGAGTCTGAGCATCAACTGGAGGCTTGGTTATGTTGGTTGTTTGGCGTGGATAAGCAACGGGATTGGCCCGTCTCGCCCATTATGTTGCAGCTGGATGGGGAAGGAATCGATATTGACGGGGCTTACTGGTTGCGGGCCGATCCCGTGCATTTGCGCATTGAGAATAATCATATTCTTCTGGCCGATAGCCAGATGCTGAATATTTCCCTGCAGGAGGCACAGGCGTTTGCTGCTTTCATCAACGCGCAACTCGTCAAAGACGGTCTGATGTTGTTACCGTTGCATGCCGACCGTTGGTATATGCGTGTGCATCCGTCTCCGGAGTTGAATACACATCTCCTGAGCGAGGTGGCAGGCAGAAACATCAATCATTTATTGCCGGGTGGCAGGGATGGAGTCGCCTGGAACAACCGAATCAATGAGATTCAGATGCTGTTGTACGACAGCCCGTTGAATCAGGCAAGGGAGGCCCGTGGGGAGCTGGCAATCAACAGTCTCTGGCTATGGGGCGGTGGAACCAGGCCGGAAAGCATACAGGCCCCTTGCCCAGAGATATGGAGCAATCATCCCTTTGTGCAGGCATTGAGTCAAGCAAGCGGGGCGGTTGGCCGCCATTTGCCGGCAAATGCGGAGGAGTGGCTTGGGGAGGCACGATCAGGCGATCAGATGATTGTGCTGGATCATTTGCAAAAATATGCTTTCTATAAGGATGCCTATGCCTGGCGCAATGAGCTGGTAAGCCTGGAGCAGCAGTGGTTTGTGCCGCTTTTGCAGGCATTGAAGGCAAAACAAATCAAGCGACTCGCATTGACTGCGATCGATGATCAGGCTGGCAGGCGCTTTACCCTCACGCCTAGCAGTTTGTGGAAATTCTGGGCAGCTGGCCGGCCGTTGCAGTCCTACGTCTGATCTTGCCTGCCTGAGTTCATGCAAATGAACAGCTTCCCAGTTGTTCAGGGAAGTGGCCGCGAAGGCGGCTTTTGATTCCGGGGCAGAAGAAGCGGGAAACCGATTTCAGTCGATCAGTAAGCGGCATGCTTCCCGATATTTTTCCATGGTTTGCGCCAGAATATCGTCCGGAATGGCCGGTGCTGGCGGCATCTTATTCCAGCTGATCTGTTCCAGCCAATCCCGGATAAATTGCTTGTCATAGCTGGGAGGGGTACGCCCGGCCCGGTAGCCATCAGCTGGCCAGAAGCGAGAGGAATCCGGTGTGAGCACTTCATCAATGAGATAGAGCTGGTTTGTATCATCCAGACCAAATTCGAATTTGGTATCGGCAATGATTATGCCCCGTTCAAGCGCGTACTTTGCCGCCTGGCTGTAAAGCGCGATGGTCTGTTTGCGTACCAGACGGGCAAGTGACGCGCCCAACAATTGTTCGCAAGTTGCATATGAAATATTTTCATCATGCTGGCCTGCTTCGGCCTTGGTGGAGGGCGTAAAAATGGCCCCGCCTGGTATCATGCCGGCTTCCTGCAAACCCTGGGGCAGAGTGATGCCACTGATTGCACCGCTCTGTTGGTAGTCTTTCCAGCCAGAACCTGAAATGTAGCCGCGTACGATGGCCTCGATCGGTAACGGTTTCAATTTTCTGACCACAAAGGCACGGCCAGCTACCTGGTCACGTTCATGAGGCGCGACCACTGATTCGGGGGCAATGCCGGTTAAATGATTGGGCAGGATGTGCGCCAGCTTGTCAAACCAGAATTGAGAAATCTTTGTCAGGATATGTCCTTTTTCTGGTACCGGGGTGGGTAGCACGACATCGAAAGCTGAGATGCGGTCGGTCTGTACGATCAGCAATCGGTCTTCATCCACGGTGTAAATGTCGCGCACCTTGCCCCGATGAAGCAGTGGCAGGCTGGATAGATCGGTTTCGAATAGGGCAGAGGTCATGGCAATGTTCGATTCTGTTGAGTGCTAGGGTTTGGGTTGCAGTGCATGCTTGATGGCTTGAGCATGGCTGAGCGCTTCGTCCGCTGTGGCAGCCAGTACAGTGAAATGACCCATTTTCCTGCCGGGTCTGGCTTCACGCTTGCCGTATAAATGCAATTTGGCGGTTGGATGGCACAATACCCGGTGCCAGTCTGGTTCGTTGTCTTGCCAGAGATCTCCCAGAAGATTGGTCATGACAGCCGCCTGGGTTAATTCCGTGCTGCCTTGGGGTGCGCCGCACAGAACCCTGACCTGCTGTTCAAACTGGGAGGTGATGCAGGCATCAAGCGAATAATGACCACTGTTGTGTGGACGAGGTGCTATTTCATTGATCAATATTTGACCGTCGGCCAGGATAAAGAATTCGATGCATAGCACGCCGATGTAGTTCAGGCAGGCAGCCACCTGTTGCGCAATTTCATAAGCCTGCCGAATGGTCTCTTGAGCGATTCTGGCAGGGATGATGCTCATATCCAGAATACCCTGGACATGGCGGTTTTCTGCAACTGGAAAATACGTGACCTGGCCATCATGGCCGCGTGCCAGAATGACTGAAATTTCAGAGTCAAGCGGTAGCATTTTTTCCAGTATACAAGACTCGTGCCGGAAGCTGGCGAATGCCTGTGAAAGTGCGTCGATCGATGCCACTTTCTGTTGCCCCTTGCCATCATAACCAAACCGGCTGACTTTCAGAATGCCGGGCAATAGCGATGCGTCCAGTTGGCTGGAAATATCCTGCTGGTGATGGATGACGGCAAATGGCGCGACTGCAAAACCATGCTTGGCAAGAAACTGTTTCTCGAGGATGCGGTTCTGGGCGATCGAAACACTTTCGGCTGTTGGGCTGACCATGCAATATTTCATTAGATAACGCAGCGCTTCGGCGGGCACATTTTCAAATTCCGTCGTGACACCCTCGCATGTCGAGCCGAGTATATCGAGTGCCTGATAATCGAGATAATCCGCACATAAGTGGCGTTCGGCAATATTGCCGGCAGGGCTGTCTTTAGTCGGGTCCAGGACTGTTACGCGATAGCCCATGCATTGTGCCGACATGGTAAACATGCGTCCGAGTTGCCCGCCACCGAGCAGGCCGATCATCGCTCCGGGTTTGATGTTCATGCTTCCGGCAGCGTCATCGATGTGACAGTCGCCGCTTGCTCTTTACGGAATTGATTGAGTTTCTCTGCCAGGGAGGCATCTTCCGTAGCCAATATGGCAATCGCATATAACGCCGCATTGGTCGCGCCTACATCGCCGATTGCGAATGTCGCGACGGGCACACCCTTGGGCATTTGCACAATTGACAGCAGTGAATCCACGCCCTGTAGGTGTTTGGATGTGACCGGGACACCTAGTACCGGTAGAATGGTTTTGGCGGCAATCATGCCGGGCAGGTGGGCTGCACCGCCCGCGCCGGCGATGATGCATTTGATTCCACGCGCACGTGCGGTTTCCGCATAGCCGAACATGCGGTCTGGTGTGCGGTGTGCTGAGATGATTAAGGTTTCATGCGGAATGCAGAAATTTTTTAAAACGTTTGCAGCATGCTGCATCACACCCCAATCGCTATTGCTGCCCATTACAATGCTGACTGATGGACGGTCCACACAAGATCCTTATACTAAATTCAGAAATAAATCAATAAACACCGAAGCATGGTGAAAGTGGTAATAATAAACTAGAATAGGTCCATTGACCGGGAAGTTTTTTATGGATTGGGCTGCGGCGTTCGTATGCTGGTTTCAACTGGGCCGGTGTATTACAATCGTTTGATCTGTTAATCGAGTATCGGGAATCGAATCCAATGAATTTTCAGCGCGGGCAGAAGAAAGAAGAGCCGGAGATTAATCTCGTGCCCATGATTGATGTATTGCTGGTCATACTCATCTTTCTGGTCATCACGACCACCTATTCCAAATTCTCGGAATTGGAAATTACTTTGCCGCAGGCAATTGCTGAAACGGATAAGAAATCCGATGCGCCTCAAGTCATTGACGTGTCAGTAAGTGCAAAGGGCGACTATACAATTGATCTCGTGCCAATCAAATTCACTAGTATTGAAGGCTTGCGTGACGCGCTGCGGGCGGCTTCTAAAAATCAGGAGAATCCGGCCGTTATCATCAGCGCCGATGCGAAGGCAACACATCAGTCAGTGATTACGGTTATGGAAGCCGCAAGATTGGCGGGATACAATCAAGTGACGTTTACGACCGAAGTGTCGAATAACAATCAATAACATTCTTTTGACATAATACTCGACCTCATGACTTCATTATTCAACTTCATTTTTAAAGGAAAGAAAATGAGCAATAATCTGGATAATTTTTCCAAGGCAGCGCTGGCTGGTGGTACCTACGTATTGGCGCCTCTTCCTTATGCCGACAATGCGCTCGAGCCCGTGATTTCCGCCCACACACTGAGCTTTCACTATGGCAAGCATCATAAAACCTATGTGGATAATCTGAACAAGCTCGTGGCGGGCACTCCGTATGCGGGGCAGTCACTGGAGCAGATCATTGCCGCCACGGCTGGCCAGGCGGATAAGGCCGGCATTTTCAACAATGCCGCTCAGATCTGGAATCATATGTTCTATTGGCACAGTCTCAGCCCGCAAGGCGGCGGAGAGCCGCCGGCGGCATTGAAACAAAAAATAGAAGCGGCATTTGGCGATGTCGAGACTTGCAAGCGTGAATTCGCCAATGCGGCGGTCACCCAATTTGGAAGTGGCTGGGCCTGGTTGGCGCAGGATGGAGACAAACTGACGATTGTTAAAACCGGCAACGCCGATTCGCCGCTCACGCACAACCTTCGTCCACTGTTGACCATCGATGTTTGGGAACACGCCTATTATCTGGATTTCCAGAACCGGCGGCCTGACTATGTCAATACAGTCCTCGACAAATTGATTAACTGGGAGTTTGCTGCGGCCAATCTCGGGTAACCTTCATTTATGTCGGATATTACCATTGCGCTTTCAAAAGGGCGCATCTATGAAGATACCGTTCCATTCCTGAAAGCGGCCGGGATTGTCGCGCAGGATGATCCCGATGCTTCGCGCAAGTTGATCATTGCAACCAACCAGCCGCAGGTGCGGCTGATCATGGTGCGTGCGACTGATGTACCAACCTATGTGCAATACGGCGCGGCGGATTTGGGTGTGGCTGGAAAGGATGTGCTGCTGGAGCACGGTGGCGCTGGCCTATATCAGCCGCTGGATCTGAAAATCGCCCGCTGTCGCATGATGGTGGCGGTCAGGAACGATTTCGATTATGCCGCGACGGTTTTCCAGGGTGCCCGCCTGCGGGTGGCCACCAAATATGTCAAAACGGCTCGTGATCATTTTGCGGCAAAAGGCATGCATGTGGATTTGATCAAACTGTATGGCTCGATGGAATTGGCGCCACTGGTGGGCCTGGCCGATGCGATTGTCGATCTGGTTTCGACCGGCAGTACTCTGAAAGCCAATCAGTTGCAAGCCGTCGAGGAGATTATGCCGATTTCAGCCCGCCTGATTGTCAATCAGGCGGCACTCAAATTGAAAAACAATACGATCCAGCCTTTGCTGGAAGCCTTCAGCGCGGCAATCCCCGCTAACCTATAGTTCAAACGAACTGGAAAATCTCATGGTTGATATCACACGCCTATCTTCCTCCGATATGCATTTTGAGCAAGCACTCGATAACCTGCTGATGTTCGAAGCGACCCAGGATGCCACCATCGATCAGGCCGTGCTCCAGATTCTTGCGGCGGTGCGCGAGCGTGGCGACCAGGCGCTGATCGAATATACGCGTCGCTTCGATAAACTAGAGGTGGCGAGTATCGAACAAATCGAGTTGTCGCGGGATCGCTTGCAGTCCGCTTTACAATCGCTCGATGCCAGCGAACGCTCTGCATTGGAATTGGCGGCTACTCGTATTCGCTCTTATCATGAAAAACAGGTATCGGAATCCTGGCATTATGTTGAGGCGGATGGCACCTTGCTTGGCCAAAAGATTACGGCGCTGGACCGCGTGGGCATGTATGTGCCGGGCGGTAAGGCGGCCTATCCTTCATCGGTTTTGATGAATGCGATTCCGGCCAAAGTGGCCGGTGTGCAAGAACTTGTCATGGTGACACCCACCCCAGCGGGAGAACTCAATCAGTTGGTACTGGCGGCAGCCGCTATCTGTGATGTGGACCGGGTTTTTACCATCGGGGGTGCCCAGGCAATCGGCGCACTGGCTTTTGGTACGGGAACTGTCCCCAAAGTCGACAAAATTGTTGGACCGGGCAATGCTTATGTGGCTGCAGCCAAGCGTCATGTTTTTGGTTTGGTGGGCATTGATATGCTGGCTGGGCCGTCAGAGATTCTGGTGATATGTGATGGGAGAACTGATCCGGAATGGATTGCCATGGATTTGTTCTCTCAGGCTGAGCACGATGAACAGGCGCAATCTATTCTGCTTTGTCCGGAGTCTGCCTTCCTGGATGCAGTGATGGAGAGCATCAATCGACTGATAACGACTATGCCGCGTCAGCATGTCATTCGTGCTTCGCTGGAGAATCGCGGTGCCTTGATCAAGGTGCGTGATCTGGAAGAAGCTTGCACCATCGCCAACCGGATTGCGCCCGAGCATCTTGAGCTGTCGGTGGCGCAGCCAGAACAATGGGTTAAACGCATCCGGCATGCAGGTGCAATTTTTCTTGGGCGGTATACCTGTGAGGCACTTGGGGATTATTGTGCCGGCCCCAACCATGTATTGCCGACTTCCGGGACGGCACGCTTTTCTTCGCCACTGGGTGTCTACGATTTCCAGAAACGCACCAGCCTGATCCAGGCTTCCCCGGCAGGTGCGGCCGAGCTTGGCCGTGTGGCAGCGATCCTGGCGAAAGGGGAAGGGTTGGCGGCGCATGCGCTGTCTGCCGAGTACCGTTGCACCAAGTGACAAAATGGGTATGCCGGGATCGAGGCCAACCAAGTGAAAACCAGCATTTTCTCTGTAAAATGGGCACGAATGTCACGTGCCTTCTAAAAAACCAGACCGGGAGGAGCTATGACCGATCAGCAGTTTGATGTCGTCATTGCTGGCGGTGGGCCGGTAGGGATGGCGCTGGCGCTTGCCTTAACGGAATATGAGTTTTCGGTGTTGCTGCTTGAAGCGCGCAAATTGCCGGAAAATGTGAGCGATCCCCGTCCGTTGGCGCTATCATATGGCAGTCATTTGCTATTGCAGCGCCTGGGCGTCTGGGAAAAATTAACCCAAGCCACACCAATCACGACTATTCATATCTCCAATCGAGGCCATTTTGGGCATGCTGTGCTGACGGCAGACGAAGCAGGTGTTCCCGCGCTGGGCTATGTCGTGAACTACCATGCTCTTTACGAGTCGATGCGTGGACTCTTGCAAGCACGCCAGGTCAATTATCAGACGGGTGCCCAAGTTTCCAGCATACAGACGAATCCAAGTCAGGCTCAAGTGACCTATCAGCAGGATGCATCGAACAAATGGGCGCAGTCCAGTTTATTGGTGTTGGCTGATGGAGGGCGGCTTGCGGAACAGGTCGAAGGAATCCACTATCATGTGCACGACTACCAACAGTGGGCAGTCGTGAGTAATGTCCGGGTCGAGGCGCCTGAGCGAGGCGCCGCCTTCGAGCGTTTTACCCTGGATGGGCCATTGGCGCTGCTGCCATCTGGCGATGATTATGCGCTGGTTTGGACGATGCCGGTGGCGAAGGCGGAGGCGATTTTGCAGTTGGATGACCAGTCATTTCTGACATGCCTGCATGACCACTTTGGGGACCGCATGGGCAGCTTTATCCGGGCGGGTAAACGTTCGGGCTTTCCGCTGGCACTCAAATATGCATCAGCTGTGACTTCACAGCGGACCGTATTGATAGGCAATGCTGCACAAACACTCCATCCGGTCGCTGGTCAGGGTTTCAATCTCGGTCTGCGGGATGCATGGGAGTTGGTCGATGAAATTCGCCATGTGCCAGCGGGGGCGGCAGGCGAACCGGGTTCGGCCAGAATGCTCGCAATGTACAATCAGCGTCGCCGGTATGACAAGCAAGCGGGAAGGTTGTTTACTGATTCCTTGGTGAAGCTGTTTACTACGGATATTCCACTGTGCCAGACATTTGCTGGCTTGGGGTTGACCGCGCTGGACTGTTTGCCGCCCGTCAAGCGTTTCGTTGCACGGCGCATGATCTTTGGTGCACGCGGTTAGTCTATTGGATAATCTCGGTGGCTGCTGCTCTTCACCAGCACATCGGATCTGTTTTTTTCTTCCAATGAATGGTCCCTGAATGGGAGAAGAATGATCAGGGATACTCAACCATTGTTGATTTTTAAAACTTTTAGCCACAGTTAACCATTTCTCATGCAAATTGGTTCATATACGCTCAAAAATAAATTGATTGTTGCGCCGATGGCGGGGGTGACGGACCGTCCTTTCCGGCAATTGTGCAAACGGATGGGCGCAGCGATGGCGGTATCTGAAATGGTTTCCAGCAATTCCCTGCTGTGGGGTTCGGAAAAAACCCGGCGGCGTGCCAGCCATGATGGCGAGGTCAAGCCCATCTCGGTGCAGATAGCGGGCGCGGATCCCGTTATGATGGCAAAGGCTGCCCAATACAATGCTGCGCAGGGCGCCGAGATCATTGATATCAATATGGGGTGTCCCGCCAAAAAGATCTGCAATGTCATGGCCGGCTCGGCTTTGCTGAAGGATGAAGCGCTGGTCGGGAAAATTCTCGATGCGGTGGTCAGGGCGGTGGATGTGCCAGTGACTTTGAAGATCAGAACGGGGTGGGATATACAAAACAAGAATGCGGTCCATGTTGCGCATATTGCAGAAGACGCTGGAGTGCAGGCCTTGGCCATTCATGGACGTACCCGTGCCTGTGCTTATCAAGGGCAGGCCGAATACGATACCATCGCAATGGTAAAGGCTGCCGTCAGGATTCCGGTGATTGCAAATGGTGATATCGATACGCCAGAAAAGGCCAAGCAGGTTCTGGACTACACGCATGCCGACGCGGTCATGATCGGGCGTGCAGCACAAGGCAGGCCATGGATTTTTCGTGAGATTGATCATTTTCTCGCCACCGGCAAACGATTGCCTCCTCCTGAGGTAACGGAAATTCATCATGTGCTGATGCATCACTTGCATGAATTGTATGCGTTCTACGGGGAATATTCCGGCGTGCGCATTGCCCGCAAACATATTTCCTGGTACACGCGCGGACTCGTCGGCTCTGCCGCTTTTCGTCATGCGATGAATCAACTTCAGACCATAGAAGCACAACTGTCTGCCACCCATACATTTTTTGAGCAACTTGCTGACCAGGGTCGCAGGCTTGCATATATTCAAGACGAGGTAATCGCGGTATGAGCGTTATTGATGAAAATGAAATCGCGTTCTGTATCCGTAAATCAGTGGAAGCCTATTTTCATGACCTGGATGGTGAAAAACCCTGTCCGATTTATGAAATGGTGATAAGCAGTGTCGAGAAACCGCTGATTGAAATCGCCATGCATCACGCTCAGGGCAACCAAAGCAAGGCCGCTGAGCTACTTGGTATCAACCGTAATACTTTACGTAATCGTTTGCTTAAGCATCAGATCAAATAATTAATTCTCTGAAATGACCATAAAACAAGCTCTTATCAGTGTTTCTGACAAAACCGGTATTATCGAACTCGCTACTGCCCTGCAAAAACTTAAAGTGGTGATCATTTCAACGGGTGGCACCGCAAAACTATTGCAGGAAGCGGGAATCAGCGTCACGGAAGCCAGTGATTATACGGGTTTTCCAGAAATGCTCGATGGACGTGTCAAGACCCTGCATCCCCGGATCCATGCAGGCATCCTGGCCAGAATGGATTTGCCTGCGCATCGGCAAGCCATGGAGGAAGTGCAGATTCCGACCATAGATCTGGTGATCATCAATTTGTACCCGTTTACGCAAACGATAGCCCGGCCGGATTGTTCGCTGGAAGAGGCGATCGAGAACATCGATATCGGCGGACCGACCTTGATCCGGGCGGCCGCCAAGAATTTTGAGCGTGTGACAGTTGTCACCGATCCACAGGACTACACGGCGCTGCTCACACAAATGCAAGCCAGCAATGGATCGGTCAATGCCGAGCAGCGTTTTCAGTTTGCACAAAAGGCTTTCTCGCATACTGCACGTTACGATGCAGCGATCAGCAACTACCTGACCGCATTGGATCCGGCCGGGCAGCGCAAACCCTTTCCGGATCAACTCAATCTTAATTTCTCGCTGGCGCAGCCACTGCGCTACGGCGAGAATCCGCATCAACAGGCCGCTTTTTACCGTGAAGTGCTCGATATATCAGGCAGTCTGGCCAATTATGATCAAATTCAGGGCAAAGCACTGTCCTACAACAATATCGCGGATACCGATGCCGCCTGGGCGTGCGTGCAAACCTTCGACAAACCGGCTTGTGTGATTGTCAAGCATGCCAATCCATGCGGTGTGGCGATTGCCGATACATTGTTGGCTGCGTATGAGAAAGCATTTGCAACCGATCCGGTATCGGCATTCGGCGGGATTATTGCGCTCAACCGCGTGGTTGAGGCTGATTTAGCCAAGGCGATACTGAATCAGTTTGTAGAAGTCATCATTGCGCCAGAATTCACTCCTGAGGCCAGGCTTGCATTGGCTGCCAAACCGAATATACGGGTGCTGACCGTTCTCCAGGGCACGCATGCCAATCACTATGATCTGAAGCGGGTCGATGGCGGCTTGCTTGTGCAGACCCCGGATAATTTCAATCTTGCTATTGACCAGCTGCAATGTGTCACACAGCTTCAACCCACTCCACTGCAGATCGCAGACTGCTTGTTTGCGTGGCGCGTTGCGAAGTTTGTCAAATCGAATACGATCGTATTTTGTGCCAATGGTCAAACACTCGGTATCGGTGCGGGCCAGATGAGCCGCGTGGACAGTGCGCGGATTGCTTCCATCAAGGCCGAACAAGCGCGTCTTGATCTGCAGGGATCCGTGGTTGCCTCGGATGCTTTCTTCCCATTCAGGGATGGCTTGGATGTGTTGGCCCAGGCCGGTGCCAAGGTTGTGATTCAGCCGGGGGGAAGTATCCGGGATGATGAAGTCATTGCAGCTGCCGATGAGCAGGGTATAGCCATGCTGTTTACAGGTATCAGGCATTTCAGGCATTAGCAGAGGCTGGATTCTTTCTGTCATTTGCCGTATTACACTTGGTCACATAATCCATTCGAATAATAAAATGAAACTACTCGTTGTTGGCGGTGGTGGCAGAGAACATGCCCTGGCATGGAAACTCGTCCAATCCCCACGTGCAGAAAAAATCTTCGTCGCACCTGGTAATGCCGGTACAGCACTGGAGCCCGGTCTGGAAAACGTCGCAATTACTGCCATTCCAGACCTGATTGCTTTCGTGCAGCGCGAAAAAATAGAATTGACAGTGGTGGGCCCTGAAGCCCCCTTGACGGAAGGGATTGTCGATGCATTTCAGGCGGCTGGCCTGAAGATATTCGGCCCGAGCCAGGCTGCCGCCCGGCTCGAATCATCCAAATCCTTTGCCAAGACATTCATGCACACGCAAGGAATTCCGACAGCGGCCAGTGAATGTTTCCACGATGCGGCGATGGCCCGCGAATATATTGCGCAGCATTCACTGCCGGTTGTGATCAAGGCCGATGGCTTGGCGGCTGGCAAAGGGGTGGTGATCGCACATACCGTGAGTGAAGCACATGCGGCGGTCGATGCCATGTTGGTCGAAGACAGGCTGGGCGAGGCTGGTGCCTCTATTCTGATCGAGGATTACCTGGAAGGCGAGGAGGCCAGCTTTATTGTTTTGTCCGATGGGCGCAACGTTTTGCCACTTGCCACCAGCCAGGATCACAAACGCTTGCTGGATGACGACCAGGGCCCCAATACCGGCGGTATGGGTGCTTATTCACCTGCACCAATCATTACGCCCACATTGCATGCCAAAGTCATGCGCGAGATTATCATTCCCGCGATCAATGGCATGGCACAGGCGGGGCAACCCTATATCGGGTTTTTGTATGCGGGTCTGATGATTTCGCGCCAGGGCGATATCAAGGTGCTGGAATTCAATTGCCGCCTGGGCGACCCTGAAACCCAGGCGATTATGCTGCGATTGAAAACCGATCTGGTGGGTTTGATCGAGCATGCCGTCAACGGTACGCTGGATCAGGCCGAAATTGAATGGGACCGGCGGGTCGCATTGTGTGTGGTGATGGCGGCACAAGGCTATCCCGATAAGCCAAACAAGCATGACGTTATCCATGGTCTGAATGCCGTTATGGCCAGCCAGCATGCAACGGGTGAATATCATGTATTCCATGCCGGCACCGCTCTCGGTGGTCAGGATCAAGAGGAAATCCTAACGGCCGGTGGTCGCGTGCTGGGTGTGACAGCGCTGGGTGAGAATCTGAAATTGGCACAGCAACGGGCCTATGAGATTGCTGGCAATATTCGCTTCAAAGGCTGTCAGATGCGCAAGGATATCGGATCCAGGGGTTTGGCCAATCATCACTCCGCTGGTTAGAGCTCGTTAATGAATACTTGAGCATACGCCGGTATGCGCCAAAAGCGACCCCAGCCCGAAGGGTTGTTGCGTAATCGGACATCTGCGGCGTTGCGAGGCTTGCGGATGGAACGACCATTCGGCTTCACCTCGCGCCTTACATCTTTCCCGAATACGTAGCAACGTATGCCCAAGTTATTCATTAACGAGCCCTTGGGGATGCGAATCATTTTCCACCCTTTTTTGCGACAAAGCTACAAAGTAGATTTCAGGAAATACAGGGCTTCCGCCTGATCTCGTGTGCGTTTCATTGGTGGCAGGCTTTGCCAGATGCGTTTGCCATACGGTTTGGTGACCAGACGGGGGTCGCAGATCATGAGTACCCCCCGGTCATGCTCGTCGCGAATCAAGCGTCCGGCACCTTGCTTCAGACTGATGATGGCATGTGGCAACTGGTATTCCATGAAGGCATTGTGGCCTTCCTGTTTGAATTTTTGGCTCCTCGGCAGAATTTGTGGGTAACCGAAAGCGCCTTTTGTAAGACCATGGCCGGTGATAGTGGAGCACCCCGCCCAATCTCTGAGAAG
>NZ_FNOY01000018.1 GCF_900107165.1 Nitrosomonas halophila | reverse complement strand
GACGGGCAACTCCAAATGTATCGGTAATCTTGCTTTTTTACACAAAAACCCTGTCAAGCACTTTTTGCATTTTTTTCGCTGAATAGTTACAAAAAAAGAAAATAAAAGACAGTGATGCAGCCAGTCAAGGGGCGGCCGAATGAGGCAACTGCATCTGTTGTTGCTGACATTGTTTCTCTGCGCGGCAGGACTGGGGCTGACCTATTACAAGGTCGAAGTGCTTGGCTTGCCCTTGACGACCTCCGAGCAGGCCGAAGTCTGGAGTATCGAGGCGCGTATCAGTTTCCGGGCCAAGCCTGACACTGCCATCAAGGTAACGCTGCCATTGCCGAACAATCCCCCTGGTTATGCCATCCTCGACGAGGATTTTGTGGGTGCCAATTACGGCTTGGCAACCGAGCAGGATGAGCGTGGGCGGGTGGCGCTGTGGGCAAAACGGCGTGCCCAAGGCAAGCAATTGTTGTTTTACCGGGCGGTGTTGTTCGAGGACGAGGAGATGGTCCCCAAACCGAGTGCCCCCCCTGCTTATCCTAAAGTGCCTGATTATTCGGAAAATCTGGCGCCTGTCATCCAGGGGCTGCTCGAAAAGGCACGGCAGCAATCGGCCGATACCGTTTCTTTTTCGCGGCGTGTGATCGAGCAATTGAACGCAGAGAAGCCCGCACCTGAGTTGAAGTTGCTGCTGGAGCATATCGGCCGTTCTCGCAATTTCGCCAAAAGTGTCGGCTGGCTGTTGGCCGGTGCCCGCATTCCGTCGCGGGTTGTGCGTGGCTTGCGGCTGCAGAACGGCAAGGATTATTCTGATCTGGAGTCGTTTCTGCAAGTCTATGACGGCGAGCAATGGCGGTCGCTCAATATCCGGGATGGCCAGGAAGGATTACCGCCAAATTTTGTAGTGTGGCAAATCGATGACGATAAAAACTTTTCTACCGAAGGCGCGACTGAAGTCAGCATACAGTATTCAGTCGCCAGTACCTTGCGGGAAATCATTGATATTGCCGGGAGCCGTGCGGCGGAGCAAGGCTCGCACTTGATAGATTTCTCGCTCTATTCATTGCCGGTACATACCCAGAATGTTTATAAGATCTTGTTGATGGTGCCGCTGGGCGCGTTGGTCGTCGTGCTCATGCGCAATCTTATCGGCGTCAAGACGTTCGGTACATTCATGCCGGTACTGATCGCGCTGGCCTTTCGGGAAACAGAGCTGCTATGGGGGGTTATTTTGTTCAGTTTGATTGTCGGCATGGGGTTATCGCTGCGTGCCTATGTCGAGCAGTTGAAACTGCTGCTAGTACCCCGGCTGGCTGCGGTGCTGACCATGGTGGTGCTACTCATGGCGGGCATCAGTGTCATCATGCATAAGCTTGGACTCGAGATGGGGCTGTCGGTGGCTCTGTTCCCGATGGTGATCATGACCATGACCATCGAGCGCATGTCTCTGACCTGGGAAGAGGCCGGTCCCATGGAAGCTTTCAAGCAAGTGACGGGCAGCCTGCTGGTGGCAATCATTGGTTACCTGGCGATGAATATCGATGAACTGCAATATATGTTTTTCGTGTTCCCGGAACTGCTGCTGGTCGTTTTGGCTGTAATATTGCTGCTTGGCCGTTATTCGGGCTACCGGCTGACCGAGCTCTGGCGCTTCCGCGCATTCCTAAGCAATAAAGCGTCATAGCATGTTCGGCATCTGGTCCAAGCTCAGGCGGTTGGGCATCGTTGGCATGAACCAGCGTAACGCCGACTATATTCTGCGCTATAACAAACGTTCGCTCTATCCGCTGGTGGATGATAAATTGCGCACCAAGTATCTGGCGATCGAATCCGGCATTGCCGTGCCGACGCTGTACGGCGTGATCGAGATCCAGCATGATGTCGCCAATCTTTCCAATATCGTCAAGGATCATCACGATTTTGTCATCAAACCTGCGCATGGTTCGGGTGGAAATGGTATCTGTGTGATCACCGGACGTCTCAACGAACGTTACCGGCAGAACAATGGCGATTTGTTGACCGAGGATGCAATTGGATACCATATTTCCAATATTCTGAGCGGTTTGTACAGTCTTGGTGGTCAACCTGATCAAGCCTTGATTGAATACCGGGTCAAGTTTGATCCATTGTTCGAGACCGTGTCCTTCCGGGGGGTGCCGGATATCCGCACGATTGTATTCAGGGGTGTGCCCGTCGCATGCATGGTGCGCTTGCCGACCCGAATGTCGGACGGCAAGGCCAATTTGCATCAGGGTGCGGTCGGCGCCGGCATCGATCTGGCGACCGGCCGCACGACCCGTGCGGTCTGGCAGAACAGTCCGGTCACGCAGCATCCCGATACCGGCGCGGTGATCAGCGGACTGGAAATTCCTCATTGGCACAAGCTGTTGACGCTGGCGGCACAATGTCATGATTTGGTGGGGCTGGGTTATTTGGGAGTGGATGTGGTGCTCGATCGCGATCTGGGTCCGCTGGTGCTGGAATTGAATGCGCGGCCGGGCCTATCCATCCAGATTGCCAATGGCAGAGGGCTGAGCAATATCCTGGCGCAAATAGAAAAAATGGATACGATTCCCGCTTCGGCTGCAGAGCGGGCTACTTTGGGCCAGAAATTATCCCTAGACAATTGATCTGGCTGCTTGCCAAGCTTCATTTTTCTGAAATGTAGCCGTCATGGCAGCTTCACTTTCGTTCGTTATGGTAGCAACTCCTCGGTTAACACTGATAAATGGAGAACACCATGAACGACAAAGAAAATCCCTTAACTGAAATCGATAACGGCGATGAGCCGTTGAGTAATCGTTCCGACAACGAACATTTTGCAACTATTCTTGAAAGAAGACTGTCCCGCCGGGAAGTTTTGACCGGCAGCTTGGGGGCCGCCGTGGCGACCGTGTTCGGTTTGCCTGGCATGGTCGAACAGGCTGAAGCCAAAAAATTTCCATCCACCACCGGCTTGCCTGTCCCAGCCAAGCCTTCATTTTCCCTGAATCCCGTTTTGAATTTCGAGGCAATTCCGGTGTCTCGCTCGGATACCGCAGTCATTCCGCAAGGCTACAAGGCGCAGGCGCTGATTCCCTGGGGAGAACCGCTAACCGGCGGCTATCCGGAATTCAATTCAATCGATGGTAACAGCGGCGAAGAACAGGAACAGCAGGTCGGTTCACATCACGACGGCATGCATTATTTCCCGTTCAACGACGATCCCAATGGTCATGGTTTGTTGTGTGTGAATCATGAGTATGTCGATCAGCGCGTATTTCATCCAGCTGGGCCCAGCTTTGTGGACGGGATGCGTCCTACCGATGAAGTCAGAAAAGAAATTGCGGCCCATGGCGTCAGTGTGGTGGAAGTGCAGAGAAGTTCGGCGAGTGGTGAATGGTGCGTCATCAGAGGCGCTTATAACCGCCGGATCACTGCCAGCACCGAAATGGCAATCAGCGGCCCCGTGCGTGGCAGTGACCTGGTCAAGACTCGATTCAGTCCAGACGGAACTCGGGCACGTGGAACGATCAACAACTGCGCGCATGGCTATACCGCCTGGAACACCTATCTGACCTGTGAAGAAAACTGGGCGGGTTATTTCAACAACCAGATCAAGCAGGCGCGTGCCGATGCGCTGTTGAACTGGTTCGAGGCCAACGAACCGGGCCGTTACCCTGGGCCCAAGGTTTCTTTCACCCAAGGCCGTTACTACGCACGTTATTATCCCGAGACCGATCGCATTATCGGCATCTTCGATGAGATACACGATCAGAAGGTGACCAACCATGTTTATACCCAGCTTGGCTCGACCTTCAATGATGAGGAACGCGAATCGCTTGGAACGATGGCTATTTTATTGGCCCGTGCCGGCATTCGGGATGATCTGGAATTGACGCTGCCGCGTGAATTCAGCCGCTATGGTGTGAGAACGACGGGTAGCCGCTATAGCTGGGAAAAGGCGCAAAGCGGGGAAGATTCCTATGTGCGCTTCGATGCTTCAATCAAAGGCAGCCATGCAACCCGGGACTATCGCAACGAGCCCAACACGATGGGCTGGGTGGTGGAGATCGATCCGTTCGATCCCAACAGCATGCCCAAGAAACGGACCGCACTGGGCCGCTTTGCGCATGAAGGCTGCTGGATGGCTCCACCCCAACCGGGCAAGCCGGTGGTGTTTTACATGGGCGATGATGCCAGGGATGAGTATATCTACAAATTCGTGACCAAGGCGCGCTACAACAGTCAGCACGACAACCGCGATATCCTGGACGAGGGCACGCTCTATGTCGCGCGCTTCTATGACAATGGAACCGGTGAATGGCTGGCGCTGGATATCAATGACCGCTATTTCCGCGCGATGTCCATCAGCAAGGGGATCTATTTCCTGGATCAGGCCGATGTGCTGGTCAATACCCGCCTGGCAGCCGATGTCGTGGGCGCGACCAAAATGGACCGTCCGGAATGGGGGACAGTGCACCCGCAAACGCGGGAAGTCTATATGACACTGACCAACAACAGCAACCGCACTGCCGATAATGTCGATGCCGCCAATCCACGCGGCCCCAATCCTTATGGCCATATCATCCGCTGGCGCGAACGCGGCAACCAGTCCTGGGCAACCCGCTTCGAGTGGGATTTGTTCGTGCTGGCTGGGCCCGAGTTTGATGGCCAGATTCTGCCAGGGCAGGGCGGCCCGGGTCTGACCCAGGACAATATTTTTGCCAGCCCCGATGGCCTGTGGATCGATCAGAATGGCATACTCTGGATCCAGACTGACATGAGCGGTTCCCAGCAAGCCCAAGGTCCATTCGGCGCCAATGCCATGCTGGCGGCCAATCCGGTAACCGGTGAAATCAAGCGCTTCCTGGCCGGCCCTGTCGATCAGGAAACGACGGGTGTGGTGTCAACGCCGGATGGCAAAACCCTGTTCGTCAATTTACAGCATCCTGGCGACCGCTCGTTGCCGGGTCAGTTCACCAGCAACTGGCCGGACAGCGGTGCTGTCTACAGACATCCGAACCAGGCAATGGTCGTGGCCGATCCCAACGGCCCGCGTCCCCGTTCAGCGACCCTTGTCGTTACGCGCGAAGATGGCGGAGTAGTCGGGTTGTAGCGGGAGAATTCAGGTCTCCGGTATGATCGCAGGATCAAGCGGTTTTTTAATCGCTTGATCCTGTTTGTTTATGTCGTTGTCTTGGTAGTTGGGCTAGTGCTCTTCGGTGGCGCCAATATGCACTTCCGGAAAAACATCGCGATTCAGGCTGAAGGTTAAAGTTGGCTTGAAATGCAGGCTGATGGCGCACTGGAAGCGACCCAAGTTAATGAAGAATAGCGAGCCGATGATTCTGCTGCCCAATCGCTTATGGGCTTGCAATGAAGCAATATTGTAGTAGTTGATCCTGCTGTAGACATGTCCAATGCCGCGCTGCCGCATGACTTTGTTGGCTTCATCCCATAATTTGGCGAATACATAGGAAAACCGGTATTTGGGTAAAACAAATACATCGTAATCCCAGGCTGCCTGTCCCTTGGGTTGCAGAACATAAGTGCAGCGGACCTCATCCTCCTGATACTTGTCGAAATTCAGCCATAGATTACCTGCAAATTGTTCGCCTTTCCGGGCAGAGAAACAATGACCGCCATTGGCGAAACGTTTCTGCAATACGGAAAAAGGTCTGTCCATTTGTTGTAGCAGAGGATGATCGGGTCCGATCTGGGCAATCTCGATGTCCCCGCCTTTACCGGCTGGAACCAGGCAATCCTGGCTTACCGGTTGTTGGGTAATATAATATTTATGCAGTATCAGTGTCTTGAAACTGATCTTGTATAGCAATCGATCGAAAATATAGAGTAGCGTGTCCTTGATACCCAGCTCACTCGACGTTTTCTTTATGTTGTGTAGCATTTGATTCATATCACTGCCTTGGACCGGGCTGCCTGCAGATGGGCTTCGCCCTCGCTACGATCGCTATTCTCGGACAGCCTCCCGGCCGCATGTGCCCGCTGAAAATATATGGAAGCATACGCCATTTTTGCTATGGCCTGACTTCGACGCTGCCATCCGCGCGCGCGATCCCGCTGATGATCCGGCCGGCTGAATTGCGTACTTGTACCATTTCTCCGCTCGCGGCCGAGGTCAGCGCATCGCCTTCGGTGCTGACCGTGAATCCCGGCCCGGTTACGGTCAGTTGGACTTTCTGTCCACGCGTAATGACATGCGGGGCGCGCAGATGCCGCTGGCGCAGGGGCTGACCGGCAGCGATCGAACTGGTTGCCATTTTCCCTACCGCTTGCTCGGCATCATTGAGTATATCTTGCGGCAAGCGCACCAGATCGGTTTCATGCATGCTTATGTCGTCGCTATGCACAAGCTTGCCCTTGCGTATCGGCCGGGCTGCATGCGCGATGGGGGCAATAACCTCGATCTCGACCGGAACATAAAGCGTCCAGCTGGACGCATCCAAACAACGTATCCCGACCGAAAATCTTCCCCAGACTCGTCCGCCGACTGGTAGGAAGGCTTCTAGCTGTTGGCAAGATTGGTGGGTGCGCCGCGAATCAAGCCTGCTGGACTTGATGCTCACCCTGCCGGGTAGATCACGCCCCTGCTCATGGACAAAAGCTTCCACCGCCTCGAGAATCGCACTGACTGGCGAATGATCGCTGGCATTCGCCAGCACGGGCATCAATAAACAGAAAAGACCCCATAGCAGGGGGGAAGTTTTAATCATATTGGGTTGAGCATCCAGGTTGTTGCCCCGGGCGCAGGGTAATTTTTGCCGGTAGCGGCAATTTTTGCCGCCTGCCCTGCATGGTAGTGCCGTGGCCGGTAAGTTAAAGCCGGAACTGAAACAGGTTACCGGGTTTGTTCCGGCAATTGAGCATATATTATCGTCAATAAATTCTGGCATGGTTCATGCTTGAGATAAGAGTGACGATCTCGTAGGAGTCATTCATGATCAACAAGCTAGACAATACCCTGAATTTTCATCACAAGGCCCTCAATGTGCGGGCAGCCAGGCAGGAACTGCTGGCCGGCAATATCGCCAATGCCGATACGCCCGGTTTCAAGGCGCGGGATGTCAAATTTGCGCAAGCCTTGCAGCATGTGCTTTCGTCGAATCCTGCGCAGCAAGGCTTGACGACCACATCCCCACGGCATATCAATCCCGTCGGCTACCGATCGATCGGTACTGCCCAGGCGCAGTATCGCGTGCCGCAGCAGCCCAGTATCGATGGCAATACCGTCGATATGGATACCGAGCGGATGCAGTTCGCCGACAATTCCATCCAGTACGACGCCGGGCTGACTTTTATCAATAATCAGATCCGGGTCTTGTTATCCGCCATCAGAGAAGGAAACGTTTAATCATGTCGCTATTCAGTGTCTTCGATATTTCGGGCTCGGCCATGGCCGCCCAGTCGCAACGGCTCAACGTGGTGGCCAGCAATCTGGCCAACGCGGACAGCGTGACCAATTCATCAGGGGAACCCTATCGCGCCCGGCAGGTAGTATTCAGCACCCTTAATACTTCGGCCAAACTGGCCAAGGGCGTCAAGGTCGCCGGCGTGGTCCATGATCCGTCACCGATGAAGGTGGCCTATAACCCCAAGCATCCCATGGCGGATGACAATGGCTATGTCACCACCCCCAACGTCAATGTGGTGGATGAAATGGTCAACATGATGTCGGCTTCGCGTTCCTACCAGAACAGCGTCGACATGATGAATACGACCAAGACATTGTTGCAGAAATCACTTTCAATCGGTCAATAAGGGAGTCAGGCATGGCCCAGGTAGATCAAGCAAATTCCAGTATTTCCCAGCTGCTGGCCTCGCATGGCGGCAGCATCCAGAGCGCGCGCAAAAGCGAGGAAGATCCCCAGGAGCGGTTTCTCAAGCTGCTGGTCACGCAAATGCAGAACCAGGATCCACTCAGTCCGATGGACAATGCCGAGGTGACCAGCCAGCTGGCCCAGATCAGTACCGTCAACGGCATCGAGAAGCTGAATGGCACGCTGGAACAACTGGTGGCCAATTCCGATGCCAAGCGTTCGCTTGAGGCGGCGACCATGATCGGCCGTAGTGTGCTGGTGCCGGGCACCTCGATGGCGCTGGAGAACCACGCCGGGGTGGGTGGATTTGAACTGAGTGAGCCGGTCGACAAACTGGTCGTCACTATCAAGGACAGTGCCGGTATCGCGGTGCGCGACATCGATCTCGGGCCGCAGGCCGCGGGCGTCAGCACCTTCGTCTGGAACGGCGTCGCCAACAGCGGTGCCGAGGCTGCCCCGGGGCGTTACAGCTTCGCCGTGAAAGCGCTGCGTGGCGACCAGGAAGTGGCCGCCTCGGCCTTGGCATTCGGTACGGTCGAGAACGCCTCGCTCGGTGCCAATGGCGTGGCTCTGGGGGTCGGTGAGCTCGGCTATGCCGGCATGACAGACATCAAAAAAATATTCTGAGACAGGAGATAAACGATGGGATTTCAACATGGATTGAGTGGATTGAAAGCCGCCTCGACTAAACTGGAGGTGGTCGGCAACAATATCGCCAATGTCAATGTGGTCGGCTTCAAGCAGTCGCAGGCGCAGTTCAGCGACGTGTTCGCCAACTCGCTCGGCGGCGCTTCTGGCAGCAATCATGTCGGCATCGGCACCCGGGTGTCGACAATCGCCCAGGAATTTTCACAGGGCAATATCACCATGTCCAACAATCCCCTGGACATTGCGATAGCGGGCAAGGGTTTTTTTCGCATGAACGACAACGGTGCCATCAGCTACACGCGCAACGGTCAGTTTCAGCTCGACAAGGATGGTTTTCTGGTGAATGCGGACAACATCAATGTCACCGGCTATCCCGCCAATGCGAACGGCCAAATCATCACCACTGCCCCGGCCAATCTGCAGCTTTCCACCGCCGAATTAACGCCCCAGGCAACCCAGAACTTTGGGCTCGGTATCAACCTCGATTCACGCACGGATGTCCCGGCACCTTTGCCAGCATTTGATGCCACCAATCCGGCGACCTATGCCAACTCAACCTCGGGCGCGATTTACGACAGCCTGGGTAACTCTCATACATTGACGCTTTATTTTCAGAAAACCGCTCCAGCTCAGTGGGGTGTATTTGCTACTGTTAATGGTGCTGTGGATGGTGCCGGTCAGCCAGTCGGTGTGACATTAGATAATGGTGCTGGCCCCCTTGCATTGACATTTGATTCCAATGGCGCATTGACTGCGCCAGCTGGTCCTATTGATGCCGAGATTGATCTTGGAGCGGTGGCTGCAAATCTTGGTATTGCAGACTGGGGCGCAACCTCGCCGCTTGAATTTTCGTTTGACCTGGCTAGTTCCACCCAGTTTGGCAGCCAGTTCGGTGTCAACAGGATGAGCCAGGACGGTTTCACCTCGGGACGGCTGGCCGGTTTCAGTGTCGGGGACGACGGAGTGATACAGGGCAACTACACCAATGGTGTCAACCGGGCGCTGGGCCAGATCGTGCTGGCCAACTTCGCCAACCCCAATGGCTTGCGTCCACTCGGGCGCAACCAGTGGGTGGAGACCGGTGAATCGGGTCTGCCGCTGGTAGGCGTGCCGCTCAGCGGTACATTGGGCGCGCTCCAGTCGGCGGCCATCGAGGAATCGAATGTCGATCTGACCAACGAGCTGGTCAGTCTCATCACCGCCCAACGTGTCTATCAGGCCAATGCCAAGACCATCCAGACACAGGACACGGTGCTGCAGACCCTGGTCAATATCTGATGAGCGCAGACTGCTGGCTTTCAAGCAATTGATGATGAGGGAACGCATATGGACCGATTGATCTATACCGCCATGACCGGCGCCTTGCATACCATGACCCAGCAGGCCACGGTGGCGCACAATCTGGCGAATGCCTCGACGACCGGCTACCGCTCGCAAACCGATGCCTTTCGCGCGGTGCCGGTATTCGGTGATGGTCTGCCGACCCGGGCATTCGTGCTGGACGCGACCACCGGTGCAGATTTCGCGCCGGGCATCGTGAATGAAACGGGACGGGCGCTCGATGTCGCGATCGAGGGCGAGGGCTGGATCGCGGTTCAGCTCGAGGACGGCAAGGAAGCCTATACGCGCCACGGCAACCTGCAACTGGATGCCAATGGCGTGCTCATGACCCGTCAGGGATTCGAGGTCAAGGGCGATACCGGCGCCATCGCCATTCCTCCCGAGAGCCGGGTCACGATCGCCAAGGATGGCACCGTCTCGGTATTGCCGAGCGATCCGAAAATCACGGCCGTGTCGATCATCGGTCGCATCAAGCTGGTCAATCCGCCGGCAGCACAGCTGATCAAGGGCGATGACGGCTTGTTCCGTCTGCGTGGCGGCGGTGAAGTACCGGCCGACCCGGATGTGGTGTTGGTTGATCGCGCGCTCGAAGGCAGCAATGTCAATGTCATTAGCGAGATGGTCAAGATGATTTCACTCGCGCGGCAGTACGATATGCAAATCAAAATCCTCGAAAGCGCCCAGCAAAACGCTCAGCAGGCGAGTGAAATCATGGTGCTGCGGGGTTGAGGGCAGCAGTGACGGATGCACGCTTGTCGAAAATAATTTTTCAATCTTGAACAAAGGATAGCAACATGGTTCGAGCCTTATGGATATCAAAAACCGGTCTGGATGCCCAGCAGACCAAAATGGACGTGATCGCCAACAATCTGGCCAACGTCAGCACCAATGGTTTCAAACGGATGCGGCCGGTTTTCGAGGACTTGCTCTATCAGACGCTGCGCCAGCCCGGTGCGCAGTCATCCGAAATCACCCGCCTGCCCTCCGGATTGCAGATGGGAACCGGGGTGCGGCCGGTGGCGACCGAGAACATCACCTTGCAGGGCAACCTGCAGCAAACCGGCAATCCGCGCGATGTCGCGATCCAGGGAGAAGGCTTTTTTCAGATTCTGCTGCCGGACGGCACTTTGGCTTATACCCGCGACGGAGCCTTCCAGTCGGATCAGGATGGCCAGCTCGTGACCGCCAGTGGCTTCATCGTGCAGCCGGGTATCATCATTCCGCCCGATGCCACTAACATCACCATTGCGCGTGATGGTGTGGTCTCGGTCCAGATGCCGGGAGTGGCCGCCCCAGTGCCGGTTGGCAACTTACAATTGATCCGTTTTATCAACCCGGCCGGTCTCCAGCGTTTCGGCGAGAACCTATATCTCGAAACGGCCACCAGCGGCGTGCCCAACCCGGAAATTCCGGGCGTCAATGGCATGGGGCTGCTCAACCAGGGGTTTGTGGAAACCTCCAACGTCAATGTGGTGGAAGAGCTGGTCGAGATGATCCAGACCCAGCGCGCCTACGAAATCAACTCGAGATCGATCCAGACTTCCGATCAGATGCTGCAAAGACTGGCGCAGCTGTGAGAACGCGGGTTTCGCTGACTATTTACCCTTGTGCAACTTCGCAATTCAGGATGCAGTTATGGGCACTGTTAACCGCATGAATTTTATCGAGCGCAATCATGGATGCTGGGCAGTGTGGCTGGGAGTACTGGCTGTGATCGGCATGTTCTCGGGTTGCACCAGCACCCCCAAGCCCAAGGTACAGCAACCGATGTCGGTGCGCCCACCCACCCTGCCACCTTTGACCGCCAACGAAACCAACGGCGGGATCTTCCAGGCGGCCTTCAATCAGCAGGCCGGCACACGCTATATTCCCTTATTCGAGGACCGGCGTTCGCGCTGGATTGGCGATACCATCATCGTGACGCTCAACGAGCGCACCAACGCGAGTAAACGGAGCGGCAGCAATGTCCGGCGCGCGGGCGATACCGAATTCTCGATTCCCTCCTTCATGGGGCTGCCACTGAAAAGCATTTTTCAGGATATTTCGCTGGAGGCCAACTCCGCCAATAATTTCGATGGCAGGGGGGAGAGTTCCAGCAACAACAATTTCACTGGCACGATCACCGTGACCGTCATTGATATCCTGCCCAATGGCAATTTGCTGGTCAGCGGCGAGAAGCAGATTGGCATCAACCAGGGACATGAATTCATCCGGCTGTCCGGGGTGATCAATCCGATCAACATCATGCACAACACCGTCTCGTCGGTTCAGGTGGCAGACGCACGCTTGGAGTATCGCGGAACCGGTTATCTGGATGAAGCGCAAACCATGGGCTGGCTGTCGCGCTTCTTCATGACGATTTCACCCTTCTGAAGCTACTAACTGGGCATATCGGGAAACGTATCATTATGAGATTACATCATTCCATATTGCGAGTCGCTTTGCTGATTGGCCTGCTCATCCCTGGGTCGGTTGCGGCCGAGCGCATCAAGGATCTGGCCAGTATTCAGGGTGTACGCAACAATCAATTGATCGGCTACGGCCTGGTGGTCGGCCTGGATGGCACCGGCGATATGACCCAGCAAACCCCCTTCACGGTCCAGAGCATACTCAGCATGCTGGGGCAGTTGGGTCTGAATTTGCCGCCTGGTATCAATATGCAGTTGCGCAATGTGGCAGCGGTGATGGTCACCGCCACCCTGCCGGCATTTGCCAAACCGGGACAGCAGATCGACGTCACGGTGTCCTCGATGGGCAACGCCAAAAGTCTGCGTGGCGGTACCTTGCTGATGACGCCGCTCAAAGGGATCGATAACCAGGTATACGCCATCGCTCAGGGCAGCCTGGTGATCGGTGGGGCGGGCGCGGGGGCGGCCGGCAGCAGTATCCAGATCAATCATTTGGGTGCTGGCCGTATCAGCGCGGGTGCGATTGTCGAACGGGCCGTTCCGACTACGCTCGGGCAAGGGGAATATATTCATCTCGAGCTGCGTGATGCGGATTTCACGACAGCCCGGCGTATTGTGGAAACCATCAATTACCGCTTTTCGGTGGGCACGGCGCAGGCCATCGATGGGCGTTTGGTGCAGATCCGGGCGCCCTTGGACAATGATCAGCGTGTCGCTTTTCTGTCGCAAATCGAAAGCCTGGATATCACACCCTCTCAGGGTGCGGCCAAAGTCATCATCAACGCGCGGACGGGTTCGGTCGTGATGAATCAGGCGGTCACGCTTGAGACCAGTGCGGTCGCGCATGGCAATCTATCGGTCATCATTACAACCCAGCCGATCATCAGCCAGCCCGGGCCGTTTGCAGAGCGTGGCGAGACGGTGGTCGCGGCGCAGTCGCAAGTCGAAATTCGGTCGGATGAAGGCAACCTGATGCTGCTGCCAGGTTCAGCCAAGCTGGCCGATGTCGTGAATGCGCTGAATTCGATCGGTGCCACGCCCCAGGATCTGCTGGCGATCCTGCAGGCACTCAAGGCGGCTGGTTCGCTGCGCGCTGAGCTGGAAATCATTTAATCGGCAAGCCCTATGAATGCATACGATCTTTCCGGTCAACTGGCGATCGATAGCCAGCATATCGACAAACTGCGCAATCAGGCCCGGCACGATCCGCAGGCCGGTCTGCGGCAGGCCGCGCGCCAGTTCGAGGCGCTGTTTGTCAACATGATGCTCAAAAGCATGCGCGACGCATCGCCTCAGCAGGGGCTTTTCGATAACGAGCAGTCGCGTTTCTATACCCAAATGCTTGATCAGCAATTGGCCCAGAATCTTGCCGGACAGGGTATCGGCCTGGCGGATCTGATCGTGCAGCAGCTCGATCAGGTGATGGACGCGGCAGATCAGCCGGATACCGCCATAGGCGGCGCGGCGTCATTGCTGGCATCGCTCACTGGCGGCAGGCAGGATGATCCGGTGCCGCTGGTCACGCTCGCACAGGACCATTTCAAGGATTTGCCGAGCCAGTTGTGGCGCAATCCCGCGCAATCGATTGCCCGGCCGACCTTTTCCGCCGTATCGCCCGCATCTTTGGCAGAGCCATTTGTTTCCAACCCTTCGAATCAAGCCCCTGATGACCACCCGGCTGTCAGCCAGCCCCATGCCTTCGTCAGTGAGATGCTGCCGCATGCACGCCGGGTGGCGCGTGAAACCGGCATTCCCGAACGCTTCATGATCGCCCAGGCAGCGCTTGAGACCGGCTGGGGCAAGCACCAGATCCAGCATGCCGATGGCCGCCCGAGCTTCAATCTGTTTGGCGTCAAGGCAGGCAAGAACTGGCAGGGCAGCGTTGTCGAGACCGTTACGACCGAGTATATCGATGGCCGTCCGCAAAAGATCAAGGAAGCCTTCCGTGCCTATACTTCCTACGAAGAAGCTTTTCGTGACTATGCGCATTTACTGCAAACCCAACCACGCTATGCGGGCGTGCTGAAAAGCCGCAGCGCAACCGCCTTTGCCTGGGGATTGCAGCAGGCCGGCTACGCGACCGATCCTAATTATGCTGATAAGTTAATTAAAATAATTCAAAATGATGCATTAGGCATATAAATAATGCTTTGTGGGATAAATTGGGATGATCGAATGGGTGCTGCAAGGATGCATTTGCTCACCGGGTCATAGTTAGCGACACAACCGATTGCTTTAATTTTGTCCGGCTTTTGCCGTAAGCAATAGCGTAAGCGCCATCTAATCTAGGAGTGAAACAATGAGCAGTATTCAGAATATCGGCATCTCCGGCTTGCGTAGTGCACAATCCGGATTGCTGACCGCCAGCCATAACATCAGTAATGCCAATACCCCTGGTTACAACCGCCAGCAGATTGTGCAAAGCACCAATAATCCTTTACCTAGAGGCAGCGGTTTCGTCGGGCAGGGCGTGCAGGTGACAACCGTTCAGCGTATTTACAGCCAGTTTCTGACCAGCCAGGCATTGCAGGTGCAGACGCAAAGCAGTCAATTGAGCAGCTATTACAACGAAATCAAGCAAATCGATAATTTGCTGGCCGACACATCGTCTGGCCTGTCCCCGGCCATGCAGAATTTCTTCAGCGCGGCCCAGGACGTGGCAACCAATCCGACTTCAATCCCTTCGCGCCAAGCGTTGCTGAGCCATGCGCAAATCCTGGTCGGCCGCCTGCAGGAAATGGACCAGCATTTCTCGGAGATGCGCGATGGTGTGAACAAGCAGCTGACCAGCAACGTGGAGGAAATCAACGTGCTCGCCACGCAGATTGCCAAATTGAATATCAATATCCAGACTGCCGAAGGCGTGGCGGGCGGCCAGCCGGCCAATGACCTGCGCGATCAGCGCGATCTCCTGCTGCGTGAACTCAGCCAGTTCATCAAGGTGGATGTCGTCCGGCAGGACAACGGGCATTACAATGTCTTCGTAGGCAGCGGCCAGGCGCTGGTGGTGGGTGACCGGACCATGACTCTCAAAACCGTGGTTGCGCCGGACGATGCACAGCGTCTGACTGTCGCCCTCGATATGGGCAACAAGACTATATTGCTGCCCGAGCATCAGTTGCAAGGCGGCAGCCTCGGCGGCCTGTTCGCCTTCCGTGAAGAAACGCTCGACAGCACCCAGAATACCCTGGGCCTGATCGCCCTGGGATTGGCGCAGACCTTCAATGATCAGCATCGGCTGGGGCAGGATTTGCATGGTTTGCTGGGCGGCGATTTCTTTCATATTCCTGAACCCGGCGTGCAAGCAGCCAGCGGCAATGACTCGGCTTCCAGCGTGACGGTTGCTGTCAGCGATGTTGGCGCCTTGACCGCCAGCGATTATCGCTTCGAATACGATGGCACCAACTATACCCTGACCCGCCTGTCGGATAATTTCTCGGTCAGTACGCCAGTCGCTCCGGATGCCACACCTCTGACACTGGACGGCCTGAGCATCACTGATGCAACCATCCAGTCGGGCGAACATTTTCTCATCCAGCCGACCCGCCAGGCCGCCCAGGGGATCGGTATCGCTATCCAGGATCCGGCCCGGATTGCTGCCGCAGCGCCAATCCGGACCGAGGCAGATATCGCCAACACTGGTACAGCCACTATCAGTGCTGGCCGGGTCAACTCGCCGCTTGATACCAATTTGCAGAAAACCGTCACCATCACCTTTCAATCATCCAATCTATTCAAGGTGACCGGAGACGGCTTGCCGACCGACGACCAGACTTACAAATCCGGCGAAGACATCAGCTTCAACGGCTGGAGCATACAAATCGACGGCAAGCCGGCGGCCGGGGATACTTTTGTTATCCGTGCCAATACCAATGGTGTCGCGGATAACCGCAATGCGTTGCTGATGGCTGGGTTGCAGACACAAAACAGCCTGCTGAACGAAACCGCTTCGTTTCAATCCACTTATGCCAGCCTGGTCAGCCAGGTCGGCAGCAAGACGCGCGAACTGGAAGTGATGAACCGGGCGCAGACCAACATGCTCGCCCAGGTCGATCAGTCGATACAGTCGCTGTCGGGCGTCAATCTGGAAGAGGAAGCCGCCAACCTGTTGCGCTACCAACAGGCATTCCAGGCAGCCAGCAAGGTCATCGAAATCAGCAACTCGCTGTTTGATACATTGCTCAGAATTTGATCCATCATTAGTGATACGAGGAATCCATCATGCGCGTGAGCACGAACACACTTTACGACCAAGGTGTCAAATCCATGTTGCAGCAACAGCATGCGCTGTTCAAAACTCAACAGCAAATTTCGACCGGCAAACGCATCCTGACGCCGGCAGATGACCCGATCGGCTCCGCCCGCGCACATGAATTGTCGCAGGCGATCTCGATCAATACCCAGTATGCCGGCAATCGTGGCCAGGCAGCGGACAGCCTCAAGTTGCTGGACCATACGCTGGCAGGGGTTACCGATCTGATTCAGCATGTGCAGTCCCTGGCCGTTACTGCAGGCAATGCAGCGCTGTCCGACAGCGACCGGGCCAGCATCGCGACCGAACTGCGCGGCCGTTTCGAGGAATTGCTGGGACTGGCCAATAGCGCCGACAGCGAAGCCAATTTTCTGTTTGCTGGTTTCCAGAGCAAAAACCAGCCGTTTGTGCAAACAGCAGCAGGCGTGCAGTATGTGGGCGATCAGGGCCAGCGCCTGGTGCAGGTGAGCAGCTCGCGCCAGATGGCCGTCGGCGAAACCGGGCAGGCGGTGTTCGAACGTATCCGTAACGGTAATGGCGTATTCGTTACTGCCGCTGATGCAGGCAACAGCGGCAGTGGCGTGATCAGCCCGGGCGCAGTTACTTCGCCGGCTGGCTTGACGGGGGATGAATACCGGATTGATTTCAGTGATATCGGGGGAGTAACAAGTTACACGATTACCAATGAAACAACTGGCGCACCTGTTGGCGCACCTGTTTTCATTGACATTCCTTTCACCAGCGGCGATGTCATTGCTTTCGACGGCCTGCAATTCGAGATCCGGGGCATGCCAGCCGCTGGTGATAAGTTTCATGTCAAACCAAGCGGCCACGAAAGCTTGTTCCAAACCATGCAAAATTTTATCAACGTCCTGGAAATACCGGCCAGTGGCCCCGGAAACGCGCGGCTGAGCAATGTATTGCAAAATACCATGCAAAACCTGGGGCATGCGCTCGATAATGTCCTGAGTGCGCGCGCCGCCGCTGGCACTCGTCTGCAGGAGATCGACGCCCTTCAACAGACCGGTTCGGCTGTCACGCTCCAGTACCAGCAGTCGCTCTCGCAATTGGAGGATCTCGATTATGCCCAGGCCATCTCCGACCTGATGCGCCGGCAGACTCAACTGGAAGCTGCCCAGCAATCCTTTGCCCGCATCGCCAATCTGTCGTTGTTTAACGTGATCTAATTCTAATGCCAGGGTGTGTCTCGGATAGCCTCCTAGGCTTACATGGCATCGCGGTGCGCAAGCGCACCCGGTAATGATTGGCAGGGCAGGTTACCAAGGGTGCATTCATGCACCATGCCGCAGCATCCAGGATGGGTTTCCTGCACGATTCCATTTGAGTACAATGGATCCGCACATGCCACTTTGCCGCTGGCGGTTTCTGAGGCGCCCTGCCTGTCCAGCAACCGGGATCGACGCATATGTTCAAAATATCAACCCTCTGTCTTTTGCTTGTCATCGCCACCCAGGCTGCCATGGTGTTTGCGGAAGTCATTTGTCCGGTCAAATTGAGATTCGAGAAAGCGAGTCACTCGCTGGCCAGCACCTTGCTGAATGACCGGAGTGTGCCAGCAATCATTGCCTCGAGCTGGCGCGAGGCCAATGAAAAATTTGCATCGGAACCGCCCGAGGCCAGCATTGCCCGGTACGATCTGAATGGCGATGGCTGGAAAGAGCTTTTGCTTTATCTGTCCGGCCGGGGCATGTGCGGACGGGGCGGTTGTCATCTGATTATTTTTGCGTTCAATCCGAGCAAGCATAAACTCGAGTATCAAACCGTGCACAGCAGCTCCGACGATATCCTGCTACTGAACCATCAGTCTGATGGCTATCGTCATCTCGCCATCAGGCTGATGGACGGTATCAGCCTGATCAGGGCCGAGCATTACACCCTATACCGATGGCAGGGGGGTGATTTAACGCAGACCGGCGAGATGCTGCGGTTGCCATCACCGGAGGACCATTGTGACTAGAACCTACCAAAATTATTTTGACGCGCTCGGCTTCAGGGAATCATCCAGTAGATATGCCATCGAGAATCCGTTCGGTTTCATCGGCAAGTATCAGTTCGGGGAAGCAGCGCTGCATGACCTGGGCTACTATGCCATGGATAACAGCGATCCCGATCTGTTCCTAAATGACTGGGTCGGCAACTGGTCGGGTAAGAACGGTATCCACAGCAAGCAGGATTATCTCAACAACGGGCCGGTACAGGAGCTCATCGTTCGGGAATGGCATGAGGTTTTATGGAGAAGGATAGAGCTCAATGACCTTGCCAAGTATGACGGCCAGATTCTCAACGGTGTGCCGATCACGATTTCCGGCATGCTGGCGGCCTCGCACCTGCTGGGCACCGGTGGGCTGCGGTCATTCCTGCAATCAGGTGCGGTCACCAGCCCGGGAGACGGGTTCGGCACCACTGCCTATGATTACATGACCCATTTCGAGGGCTATGAAACCCCTTTCTCTGTCAATCGTGGTCAATTCGTCGTGATCGAGGGCGGGCCGGGGCGAGACGTCCTGAGCAGCTACGGCGGAAACGCCGTTCTGAACGGCAAGGGCGGCATTGACACCGCTCTGTACAGCGATCCTGTTGCGGATTACGACATCGACAGCCGTTTTGATGGCGCCTGGACCGTCACGCACAAACAGAGCGGCCCTATCAGCACGGATATACTGATCGATATCGAACGCATCCAGTTTTCCGATTTGTCATTGGCGCTGGATCTGGATGGTTATGCCGGCATCACAGCCAGGATAGCCGGTGCGGTATTCGGTCAGGAGGCCGTATCGGACCAGGCGCTGGTCGGCATCGGGCTGGGCCTGCTGGATAACGGCATGCACTATGAGGCGCTGATGCAACTGGCGATCAATGCCGCACTTGGCGCGGAGGCGGCCAGTCATACGGCCGTGGTCGACTTGCTCTACCAGAATGTGGTCGGCGTGGCGCCTGCCGCGACGGAGCAGGCGCACTATGTGGGCTTGCTGGAAGCCGGTGAGCATAGCGTCGCATCACTCGGCGTCATGGCTGCGGCCACGGCACTCAACGAGACCAACATCGATCTGGTGGGATTGTCGCAGACGGGGTTGGCGTATGTCTGATGCTATGGCGTGATACGCTTTCGGTTTCAGCAAGGAGAGCTATAGGCAGTTGCCGCTAAAAACCTGAATGATGCCATGGCAGCCATTGGTGAGCCAGGCCGGTTCCAGTTGACCGGTTTGCGCCTGGGCCTCAACGGAAAGACCCACCAGCACTTCCGATTTGAGGGTGCGCAGAGCGATGGCGGGGCGGCCGAAGCGCTCAGCGAACGGCTGTCTGGGTGTGGTGTGCGGCCAGTGGCGATCCCCAGCAAAATAACGATAATTCAAATCTCCCTTGAAGATCACCAGATCGGCATCGCCGAATGTGGCGGCAGTGCGTGCGCGGTCCTCGCAAAAACAGATCGGCAGGCCCAACGCGGGACTGGCGTGAATGGTCAGCTGACCGGACTGGATGGCAGCGATCAATTCTTCTCCCAGTTGCTGTATTGATGCAACCGGGTTGCCCGCCAAAGTTGCCAGCAAGTGTTCGAGATCGGGCAGCGTGAGATCCGAAACGAACATCGGATAGGGGCGAACATGTGCTGCCACCCGCAAACCCTTCCTGCAGAGCGCACGGATCAGCAGCAAATCCGCCAGCGCATCCAGACCGGCATTGTCGAGTACGAAGTCGATTCGCCGGGGCGCGGCATGCAACAGGTCAGCGACAGCCTGGCTGTCATCCACAAGTAGCGAGATTTGATTCTGGTCAGCGGCGGTCAGTTGGCTGAGATCAGCCGAGTTACTCGTTACCGCCCAGCGTATGATGGCTGTGAGGCTGCGCGCGGGATCGCTGTAACCGGGTGTTCCGGCGAGCAATTCAATTGCCTGTTGCGTAGCCCTGAACTTGACCGCTGCAAAGGGATCGGCAGCTATTGCCGGTGTATAGCCAAAAGCGAGCAGTATGCGCGCATAGAAATAGAGTTCGACATCCAGGAAAGGCACTTCATGCCACCGCAGCCCGCAATGGGGCGCGATAAACTGGCCCAGTTCTCCGAACATGGCTGCAGGTAATGGCGTGATACATCCCTGCGGAATTTCTGCCGCCAGCTGGTGCAGTGCCTGGCGGGTGGACGCATCGGCATGCGCCTGCAGGCCATCCAATATGGCTGGCATGCGTTGTGCCAGCGTGAAGGCGGCAAATGAACCGGGCTCCTCGGGGCTGAGCTTGGCTGGCATCGGATGTATGATGTCAGTCGGCATCGGCGATATCGGCCGGATCGCTGCCGGCCGCAGTGAGGCTGGCGTAGGCGAATCCATCGCGCTGCACGATCTCACCAGCTGTGATGGCGAATGCCTCGGCGAAACATGGCGCGGCGGATACGAAAGTGTGAAACTCACCGTTTTCCCCGCAGGGGTCGATATGGGCAGGCAAGGCATCGAGCAGAGCATGATCGAAACGGCGGCCAGCCAGGTGTGTGGGCAGCCTGCTCAGATCGACGCTGCTCAGATGGGCCTGCAGGCCGCTGTCGATCATTTCCCGGGCCAGCCTGCTGGTGGGGCTGCCCCAGAGCGGGAACAACGGCTGAAGCCCAGTTCCTTGCAGCATGCGTTCACGGTAGGCGCGCACATCTTCGAGCAGCAAATCGCCAAACGCGAGATGCGTGACCTGATAATCGTCGATCAATTGGGCGCAGGCGGCTGCCATGGCCTGATCATAAACCTGGTTGGAGCGGGGCCAGGGCAGTGAAACGCGGTGCAGCGGCAGACCGGCAGCCTTTGCCTGCCGTGCCAGCAACTGCGCCGGGACGCCATGCGAGGTGACGTGATTGCCTGCAATGTCCAGGGTGGTTAACAGCACTACGACTTCATACTGTGGAGCCTGCTGCAGCCGATGCAATGTCCAGGCTGAATCCTTGCCGCTGCTCCAGGCCAGCGCCACGCGTTCAGGCATAGCGCCACGAGTCCTGATGGCGGCTGATCCATTCGTAGCTGCCGAACATCAGCAACGTATAGAAGGCATCCCCAATCAATGAGTTGCCAAAGAATGGCAGCGCATTGACATAGCACTCAGCCATGCCTGCCAGTGTGAGGGGATAGAGCACCAGCCAGGCACCAAAATTCGACAATAAAAAGAAGAGCGAGGCGGAAGCGAGCACAGCCGCACCCAGCCGGAAGGGTGTGCGGCGATGGGCAAGCAAGGCACGGCCGATCCATGCGCTACCGGCAAATCCCAGATAGACCATGAGCAGTATCGGCAGGGAATAAAAGCCGATCAGGCTATCGCCGAGCAGCAATGCGCCGACCGGTAGCAGCCACATGATGCGTGCGGGCAGCATGGCGCCAGCAAACAGCCCGAGTGCGCCCACCGGTGTGATGTTCATGGGATGCGGCAGCAGGCGCACCATTGCAACCAGCAAGATTAACAGGACGATAGTCGTCAATTGCGATCTTGGCATGAATGGCCTCCGTTATGGAATGAAAATGGATAACCGATTGTAGCAGAGCCTCCCGCTTGTTCGACGAGCTTGGAGGCTGTTTGGAAAATTCCGCTTCAGGCCTATTTTTTCAACATCATATCCATGGCGGCGATGAGATCGGCCCAAAATGGAAATTTCCAAACAGTTTCTCAGACAAAACGCAGCAAGCTGTCCGGATAGCGCCATTTCAAGGCGCGATAGCCGCAGCAAACCGGGTAGAGCAATACCAGCGCGATTGCAGCGGCGAGATATGCCTGGCCGAGATCGGCCCGTTCCATGAACAGCGTCAGCATGCCCAATACCGCAAAATGGGCCAGATAAAAGAAAAGCGCGGTCTGGCCAAAAACCAGGATGGGGCCATAGCGGCGCACGCCTACCCGTGGTTTCAGCCACAGCATGATCACCAATAACAATGCCATCAGCCCCAGCTCCAGCGAGATATAGGCAATGCTGGGCGGGTATTTGCTGACATGCAGCCACTGAATGATTGAGTCGTCTTCGCGATACAGCAGCATGTTGCCATAGCCATTGAAGCCGCGCACCAGCAAGTAACCACCGATGGCAATCAGGCCGCCGGCCAGCAGCACGCCCGCGACCGCCCGGCCGCTGGCCTCGGCAGTCGTCAGCCACGCTCCGAACACCCATCCGAGCAGCATGATGGCGAACCAGGGAAGGGCCGGATAGAGCACAGTGAAGCTGTCGCTGAACCAGGGCGCAAAAGTCAGCGCAAGCCACAGAGGCACATCGCCATGTGGCTGCCAGAACATTACGGTGAAGGCTTCTCCTCCGATCAGCAGAACCAGCGCGGCGATCAGCAAACTTCGGCTGCTGAGGCGGGAGAGGGGCACCAGCAGCATCATGCCGATACCGATGGCATACAGCACTTGCAGATACAGTTTCCCGGCCATCAGTGAAAAGACGGTGACATCGAGCAGGGCGATGAATGCGCCGCGGATCAGGAAATCACGATCGATCGCATGGCTGTCCATGCCTCTTGCCCGCCGTTGCGCGAAACTCAACGCCATGGCCGTGCCGGTCAGGAAAATGAAGGTCGGCGCACTCAAGTGAGTGATCCAGCGTGTAAAGAATTGCTCGGCTATCAAGCTTGATCCGACTGCATGGGTCACGATGCTGTCGTTGGCGACGCGTCCTGCATTGAAAAAAATCGATGCGTGATCGAGCGCCATCAATATCATGACAATGCCACGCATCCAGTCGATTGCTGCAATCCGATTCATAGGGCTAATCCGTTCATGTCTGTGAGGTTTGCCGTTGTCTCGGGCAAAACCGCTAAGGAGTCGTGAAGGAATAAGTGTAACAATTGGGCGCGTCTGGTGGGATACAATGCAAGGCGAGAGGAGAAGTCATAGCAAGGCTATGGCGACGACGAGTAACGCGCCGCAGTGTGCCCGCCAGACGTGATCCAAGTGTTACAGTTATTTATGAACGACTCCTAAGGTTGCATTGTACCGTCTGTTCCACCATGCCCGCCCGCAGTCAATACAGGGAAACAACCGATCCATCGAGCAAAATCCCGCTGGGTTGCGGGTGGCGCTGTTCCCAGCCCAGCACTTTTTTGTAAGCAAATTTTGGTCGGCGCAACCAGCGCTGAGAAACTGCCTGCTTGCATCCATTCAGTCCGGCTGTGCCTGGCGACACCCGCAGATGCCGGAAAACCTGCTGATAAAAAGCATCGCGTTTCCAGTAGGCGTGATGGATGGCATCCGCACCCATCCATTCCGGATGTTGCGCCTGCAACATGAACGGCTGATGTGCCGCCAGCGTCAGCAGGCCGCGATGAACTGCCCGCGCGCGTGCGCGCACCTCATCCAGGGAGAGCCGGCAAAAGGGATAAAACAGGTTGCGAAAGAGCTTGTAGCGCCATGCCGGCAGCGATTCAATGGATGCGAGCGGCAAGTCTGTCACAATGATCTGGGCGGACTGTTGCTGCAAATGCTCGATACACCAGCCCACCCAGTCCAGAATTTGTGCGGGGGCCGCGCCATACAGAATATCATTGCCAATATCCGTCAGGAAAGCGTAAGTGGGTAGTGTCTTGCAGCTATCCAGCTGTGTCCATAGCTCGCTGGCGATGATACCCGGTAGTTCACGCCCGAGAAATTGACTGTCTTGCCCATAGGAGCGTCCGTGACCGGCTGCCACCAGTATTTCACTGGGCCCACCGCAGTGGTGTTGCAGGCACTGGATGATCTGGCGCAATGACACCGTCAGGTTGCTGGCACCCAGCAGCACAAGCCGGTTGACTGTTGCGGGGGGTGGGTAAAAAGTCCTGGGCATGAGTCGGTCCGGGAAATCATCTTGGTAAACATTTCTGCATCGTTTGTGATGCCGGGAAGTTGTGGTCTGGTCGCAGATTTGTCCTGCCGGGCATCTGCCACTTATAATGCCTGAGAAGATCGGAGGAAGGGTAACGATCTGTGTCAGCTAACCCGAATGTTGCGCGAGTCTAGAAAAATATCCGAATTTTCGTGACCCAATGATAAAAAATGCCATCTGGATTGGATTTGTCTTCGAATTTGCCTTGGTGTTTCGAATTTCACAGCAGATTTTGGGATCAAGCCGCAATAAATTGCGATTTTTGTGTGTTTGGGGCGTAGCTGATCCCCGCAGCCCCATTTTCTGCGGTAGAAATCAGCTTGAAATATCGAAACGTGCTATCCGGGTGTCAGTTTGGCCGCAGCATGAAAGAAGAGTTTCTGGTATGGGCAGCTGCTTGTGAGCAGCAAACGAATTCGGCGGGTATTGCGCAAAATCACAGCACCGATTTTGATTTAATTTCAGGCGCAGTGTATTCACGTAAGCCTGCGCGAGTTCTGTGTCTTTGAGCGCAACACGGCGTATTGTTTCCAGCAGGATGTAAGCCAGGGAAGACATGAGCAACCGGAATTGATTGGCCCACCAGTCATGGCAACTGGTACGATCGGCAAACAAGGCCAGTTGTTGTTCTTTGATACGATTTTCTATGTCGCCACGTGCGCAGTAGCACTTGTCATAGAGAAATTGCGGCTCGCCAGTCAGGTTGGTCACAATGTAGCGTGGATTGCTGCCTTTGCTGGTGTATTCGATTTTGGCAATCACCTTTCTTGATCGACGCCAGCTTTTCGCGGCATAACTCAGCGCGTAAAATTGGCGCACTTTTTCGCCTGATTGCTCAAAGTTTGATTGTGCTGCCTGTTGCCACTGCGCAGGCATTGAGCCGCTTGTTCTGAGCGATACCAACGATGTAGCCGATAGCGTGATGCTCACACCATCTCAGCATTTTATGGCGGCAAAAGCCGCTGTCGCCACGAAAAATAATCTGGACCTTCGGCCAGGCCTTCCGCAACCGCTTCACCAACAATGAAAGTATCGCCCAGGCATGCCGGGCGGCATCCTGTTTACTCGACCGCAGGTAACTGACCAGCAATTGATCACCGCAGAAAACGTATAGCGGCAGCAAACAATAGTGATCATAGTAGCCGTGAAAGAAGCGGCCTTCCTGTTTGCCATGTATCACATCATCGGTCGCATCGAAATCCAGAATCAATTCACTGGGTGTATCGTCGAACGAGGCAATGAATTGTTCGACCATCACTTCGTGAATACGCCATGCGTATCGCACAATCATGACCTGATGCCAGGCCATAAATCCGCTGTTGTAACAGGCTCAATCCATCGTGCTTGCAGCTGGCCTGTCTGCGGGTGTCTTCCAACACGCTCGCGACTGCCTTGCTTAACCCAATCTGCCGATCCACCTGTCGCAGTAACATTACCCCTCCATCCGAGGTGATGACTCCACCTGCAAAATTTACTTCTGGAAAATTGAATGATCTCTGGGTGCAATTTGTCACTGGCAATTCCTCTCTTTTATTCAGCCTAAATAACTGAATTATAAAAGATTTAGCAGGAACTGCCTCCTTCATTCATGCATGCAATATTCGGGTTAGATACCCTCAGCTACCCGATTCCTTTTGTTATTTCAATGCGTAGCATAGCCGATAGAAAGTGTCAGAAATTTTTACACTTCACGGCCATCATCACTCGAGTCGTTTGATAATTGTCAGCGCTGACAGAAACTTTCTGTCTCTGGCACGAAAATTGCTTTACTTTATATGCTGAAGTTTCACCGGTTTACGACTACCAAGCTTCTCTGTGGTTATAGTGCGTTGGGCAATTATGATAGGGCTTGCTCGTTTCACGCGAACCCCTATAAAACTACTTCTGGGCGCACACGTCCGTTTAATAAAAATATTTATTATCAATTAGATACTTTATGTAATTAGCGTTGCCACAAAGTCAGAATCGTGAAACTCCAGTTTATATATTGACAACGAAACGAAAGAAAGGAGCAGTAACATGAATACTTTGAAAAATCTGATAATCCCGCGATTCCGCGATCTGCAGCCGGAAATAAATTCCTCCTGCGGGGTGGTGGTCTGCCGGGAGATTTTACAGATTGCGTCCAAACCCGGGTTACCGACGAGGCCAATGCTGCAAAAACTACTGGGCTACGCGGTTGCGCTGATCTTAATTGCTGGATTGACTGCACCGCCGGCGGCAGCGACACCTATAAACGTCGATCTGGAACTGGTACTGGCTGTCGACGTGTCCGGCAGTGTCAATCAGGCGCGCTTTGAGCTTCAGCGTGACGGCTGGGCCAACGCGTTTCGTACTACCGACGTCCAGAATGCGATCAGCGGCGGGCCGCTGGGCCAGATTGCAGCCACGCTCATCTACTGGTCTTCGGCAAACAGGCAAGTCCACTCGGTGGACTGGACGTTGGTCGGTGATGGCACGGGCAGTACCATCAGCGCGAGCGCGTTCGGCGACCTGATCGCCGTGGCACCCCGACCGTTCGGTGGCAGCACTGCGGTGGGCAGCGCGATTGCCTACAGCGTCAACTCAATCGCCAATAACGACTTCCTCAGCACACGTAAGGTTATCGACATTTCAGGTGACGGCTCCCGCAACGCCGGCATAGCAATGCCGGCGGCGGTACAGCTGGCCATCGACGCGGGCATCACGGTCAACGGACTGGCGATTGAGGAGGTGACGAATTTCAGCCTGACCGACTGGTACGCCAATAATGCGATCACGCCCGACGGCTTTGTGCTGACGGCCGAGACCTTCGCGGATATCGAGGCGGCGGCGATCCAGAAGCTGGTGACCGAGATCCGGCCGGATCCGGTGCCGCCGACCGATGTACCGGAGCCCGCGACCGGGCTGCTGGTGATGCTCGGCGGATTACTCGGGGCACTGAGTCTGCGGCGGCGTGGCGCTCCAATGGCTAGCTAACCCCTTTGATTGCAAGGTAAAAAAGCGTAAAAAGGGGACGCTACCCTTTGGGAGGTAAAAAGGGGACGCTACCCTTTGAGGAAGCAAAAGAGGAAGCAAAAGAGGACGCTTCCCTTTTGCTCTTGCCAAATGGATTCAAGCGGATACATCACTACGGTCTGATAGGCTCAGCACACAAGGCAGCCAACTTGGCCGCCGCACGGACTGCATTGGCGGCACCCGCTCCACACCAGGCAACAGTAGAATCCGTGGAAGCATTCATGCCACGGGTGACTCAGCGTGAGTGGTTGAGTTGCCGCACACTGAGGGCAAAAAAGGGGACGCTACCCTTTTTTCGTCTGGATGATCCGGCGCAATGACACCGTCAGGTTGCTGGCACCCAGCAGCACAAGCCGGTTAGTTGTTTTTGGAGCAGTTGTATGCATAGTCTTTATGCTGCCGCTCAAGGGCGCAAGCGTGGCCTCCTGTAATGAGTTGTTGGCCTTGAGTTCACGGGTGATTGTACCGATTGTCGATATAAACCTGCTGACGCTTTCAATGTGATTCGCACTTTTGCTGCGCAACTTGCCGCAGCCAGTCACTGGGTGCTTGTATGCTTCCGGCACATATCTAACTGTTCTTGATATCTTTGGCATGCCGTAGCGATTATGATTGTATGTCAGTTTTGATTCCGGCAATCACACAACAGTCCTCAGGAAAACGCAATGCATCTCCTTTACAAAGCATGGGTGGCAGCCATGGTGGCCGCAATGCCGCCGCCGCTATCGGCCGCAACCGCTGCCTGTGACGAAAACTGCCGTGATGCCCCGCCCCCGCCTGCCCCGGCCGAGCATCGTGCCGCGTCGAGCTTCAACGTTCAGCTTGGGCCGCGTCCTTATTATCTGGTTGAAAGCATGGCCGAAGGGGATTTGAAAACCGCGTTGCAAAAATGCGCCGAAGGGCCTTTTCATCAGACCGGGTTCTCGATCGGCCATCGTGGCGCACCGCTCCAGTTCCCGGAACATACCCGGCAGTCCTATGCTGCGGCCGCGCGCATGGGTGCGGGCATACTCGAATGTGATGTGACGTTCACCAAGGATAAGGCACTGGTCTGCCGCCACGCGCAGTGCGATCTGCATACGACAACCAACATCCTCGCAACCGGCCTGGCCAGTAAATGCTCGATGCCGCCCGATTATGACGCCGACAAACCTTTTGCGAATGTGCGCTGCTGTACCAGCGATATCACCGTCACCGAGTTCAAATCGCTCCGGGCCAAAATGGATGCCGGCAATCCGGATGCCAGCACGCTCGAAGAATATCTGGGCTCGACCCCGAGCTGGCGCACCGATCTATACGCGACGGATGCGGCATTGATGACGCATGCGGAGAGTATCGAGCTGTTCAGGGCATTGGGCGTCAAGATGGCGCCGGAGCTGAAGGCCCCCAGTGTGCCGATGCCATTCGACGGTTTTACGCAACAGGCCTACGCGCAGAAAATCATCGATGAATACAAGGCGGCGGGCATCTGTGCCGAGGACGTTTACCTGCAATCGTTTTCCCTGGAGGATATTCGTTACTGGATCAGCAACGCGCCACAGTTTGGCAAGCAGGCGGTATTTCTGGAAGCGATGCAGGATAAAGCCGATCTGGATGCCGCAACTACCAGACTGCCTTCGCTGGCGGCCGAAGGCATCAAGATCGTCGCGCCCCCATTATGGGGGCTGGTGACATTGAACGCTTCTAGTGAGATCGTGCCCTCGGCCTATGCCAGGATCGCAAAAGCCAATGGACTGGGCATCATCACCTGGACATTGGAACGTTCCGGCCCGCTGAAAACTGGTGGTGGCTGGTACTATCAGACGGTTGCTGACGCAATCGACAGCGACGGCGACATGTACGTGCTGCTCGATGTGCTGGCCAGGCAAATTGGTATTCGCGGCATTTTCTCCGACTGGCCCGCGACGGCCACTTACTATGCCAATTGCATGAATCTGGAGTGAATGAGCTGGCAGCAGAATGGGTCGGGTTTTTCGTGGGCATAGACAGCAAACCCATCTTCATGTTGCAAATCCTGCCTGGCAACTGAGTCGGCACTTGCGGCCATCTATCAGGTGCTCAATATTGATCCGTTACCAGGAGGGGTGCAATGATAGGGTAGTGACTATTGCAAACTTGAGGATAACGGCGGATAGACGCTATTCGCTATGCATATTAAACCGCAGAACATGTTGCATGGGACGCATCGAATGGGAAAGTATTCAAAACTCAGGGAGAAAATCCTGGCGGGTGGTGCCGATTCGAACATCGAGTTGGCGATCTTTGCAAGTTGCTTACCGGCTTCGAATTTGAGGAGCGGGTAAAGGGTGATCATCACATTTTCAGTCGGAATGATGTTGCTGAGATCATCAATTTACAGCCCAAGGGCAGCAGGAAAGCCAAGCCCTGCCAAGTCAGACAGGTCAGGGGTATTCTTGTGAAATATCATTTGGGAGAGAGTAATGTCGATTAAATATGAACTTGTCATCTACTGGAGCGAAGAAGATCAGAGCTTTGTAGTCGAGGTTCCGGAACTGCCTGGGTGTATGGCTGATGGCGAAACCTATGAGCAGGCTGTCGCTAATGTGCAAAAGGTAATTGAGGAATGGATTGAAACCGCGAAGGAACTGAATCGGCCGGTTCCAGAACCCCGCGGTCGGCTGATGTATGCATAATGCTCAAATATGTTCCGGCCACAAAAAACGTGGCCTCCACCCGGCTCGCCAAAGCTCGCTGTTTAGCGGGGCGTTAATTTTCAGTCCAGTCTTCAAGTGTGAGATCTGGAACACGAGAAAACTCCTTGGTGTTGTTTGTTACAAGCACAGCATCCAGACTTCTGGCATGCGCTGCAATTAATAAGTCATTGTTGCCTATAATTTTGCCTTCTCTTTTAAGAAATGCACGAATTAGACCATACTGCCGAGCTGCTTCTTCGTCCCATGGATCAATTAAAAGCCGCTGAGTGAATCGATCAAGTTGTGCGTATCGCTCTTCCTTTAATCTTGGGTCGCCATTTTCAATGCCAAAGCACAATTCTCCATAAGTCACAGAAGATATGCATAGACTCCTTATCGCTTTGAATTTTTTCCTTAGTTTTTCTGAGCGATTTTTCAGGACGTATATGCAAGTATTGGTGTCTAGCATATACATCAGAAATATTCCCTTTCTTGTGGTTTGGTATCTTCCCTGTCCGTTAAGAAATTATCGTCAAAGGCAGTTGGCTGGTCAAAGAAATCGTCCCATGTAGGCTTTTTTGGTGAAATTACAAGTCCATCACCTTGCTTTCGCACAAACACTTCATCACAATCAAATCTATAATCCTTGGGTAAGCGTACAGCTTGGCTGCGGCCATTCATAAATATTTTGGCAATATGGTCAGACATAACGTGGCCTTTTTGGTGGTATATATCATAAAGTATATATCTTTTAGTGGCTGTTCGCAACCTCATATAACATTATGTAAAATAAAGGATAATTAATAAGTGGCACCAGCATGGCGCCGTCCCTTCGGGCCGGAGCTGGACAGCCTCCTAGGAGGCTGTCCGAGAACAGACTGATCTACTGCGGACGAACCTGCCAGGCTGGATTTTCCGATCCTTTTCGTTGAATAGAACAACTATTCGCCTCAAATGATCGAAAAATCCCGCTCAGCCAGCTTCGTCCTCGCTACGATCGCTATTCTCGGGCAGCCTCCTAGCGCGTATCGTCTGCCGCTGTGCCAGGCGTTATACAAAAAAGAACCCGGCACTCACCTCGTATTGCTTCTGATATACAAGACCCAGTGAAACTGAAACTTACTCTCTCGCACCTCGAATCCCTCCTGCTGCGCGCCTGCGATGACTTGCGCGGCAGCATGGACGCCAGCGAATACAAGGAATACATCTTTGGCATGCTGTTTCTGAAGCGCGCCAGCGACCTGTTCGACGAGCGCCGCGAGGCGCTGCGCAAGCAGTTTGCCGCCCAGGGCATGAGCGAAGCCGACATCGCCATCGAGCTGGACGATCCGGACCATTACTCCGGCAAGTATTTCTATGTGCCGCCCCGTGCCCGCTGGAACCAGCCCTGGCAGGAAGAAGTGATCGAGAACGGCGAGAAAAAGCGCGTTCAGCGCCCGGCGCTCAAGCATGTCAAGGAAAACGTCGGCACCACCCTGAACAAGGCGCTGGCCGCCATTGAAGACGCCAACCCCGACGCCCTGCGGGACGTCCTCAGCGGCATCAATTTCAACCGCAAAATCGGCAGCCGCACGCTGGACGACGACACCCTTGCCGACTTCGTGCAGAACTTCGAGAAGATCCCCCTGCGCGATGAGGATTTCGAGTTCCCCGACCTGCTTGGCGCCGCCTACGAATGGCTGATCAAATACTTTGCCGACTCTGCCGGCAAAAAGGCCGGTGAGTTCTATACCCCCTGGGAAGTGGTGCGCCTGTGCGTCGAAATTTGTGACCCGGCCGAGGGCATGAGCGTTTATGACCCGACGGTGGGCTCCGGCGGCATGCTGATCCAGATGCGCGATTTCCTGCGTGAAAAAGGCGGCGACGCCCGCGAGCTGGCCCTGTATGGGCAGGAAAAGATCGGCACCACCTGGTCGATCTGCAAAATGAACATGCTGCTGCACGGCATTTCCCACGCCGATATCCGCCAGGAAGACACCCTGCGCGAGCCGCAGCACCTGGATGAAACCAACGAACTGAAACGCTACGACCGCGTGGTCGCCAACCCGCCGTTCAGCCAGAACTACCTCAAGAAAGACCTGAAATTCCCCGGTCGCTTCCCGGTGATGATGCCAGAGAAGGGCAAAAAGGCCGATCTGATGTTCGTGCAGCACATGCTGGCCGTGCTCAAGCATGACGGCCGCATGGCCACCGTCATGCCCCACGGCGTGCTGTTTCGCGGCGGCGAGGAACGCGAAGCGCGCAAATACTTTATCGAACAGGGTTATCTGCAGGCGGTCATCGGCCTGCCCGGCAATCTGTTCTACGGCACCGGCATTCCCGCCTGCATTCTGGTATTGAACAAGGCCGGTGCGGACAAGCGCCGGGGTGAAAACGGCAGCGTGCTGTTTATCAACGCCGACCGCGAATACCGCGAAGGCAAGGCGCAGAACCACCTGCGCCCGGAAGACCTGGACAAGATCATCTACGCCTACCGCCAGGGCCAGGAGATCCCGGCCTATGCGCGCCCGGTGCCCATCGATGCACTGCGCGCCGAAGACTACAACTGCAACATCCGCCGCTATGTGGACAACGCCCCGCCGCCCGAGCCCCACGACGTGCGCGCCCACCTGCATGGCGGTGTGCCGATAGTCGAAATCGCCAGCCTCAGCCGCTACTGGCATAAATACCACGGCCTGCAGGACACGCTGTTTGTCGCACGCGATGCCGACTATAAAAACTTCGCGCCAACGCTCACCGGCAAGCGTGACATCGCCGCGCTGATCAACGCCCACCCCGGCGTGCTGGCCGCCCACCAGCAAGTGATGGACACGCTGCAAAGCTGGTGGCGACACAACCTGCCGGTGGTCGAAGCCCTGGCACCGGATGCCACCAACCCGCAAGCGCGGCCCAACAATGTCTATGTGATGCGCAGCCAGTTGCTGAAAAGCATCGAAGCAGCCCTGGCCGGCAACGGCCTGCTGACCGCCTTTCAGGTGCGCGGCGCCTTTGCCACCTATATTGACAGCCTCAAGGCCGATTTCAAATCCATCGCCGCCAGCGGCTGGGGGCCGGAGCTGATCCCCGATGAGGAGCTATTGCAAAGCCAGTTCCCGGAAGTGCTGGCCGAACAGGAGCAGGCCCAGGCCCGGCTGGCCGAACTGCAAGCGCTGTTTGCCGCCGCCGATGACGAAGATTTTGAAGACAGCGATGACAATGGGGTAATGACTGCCGAGCAAGTCAAGGCCCTCAAGGCGCGCCTGAAAGACGCCAAGGGCCAGGCCAAACTGTGCAAGCGCGACCCGAATCTGGGTGATGCCGCCACATGGCAGCGGCAAGCCGAGCAACTGGAAGCGCAACTGGCGCACCACAAGGCGTTGGAGGACGAAGCCAAAACCCTGAAAAAAACCATCAAGACCATCGAACAGAAACGCGACCAACTGGCCGCCAGCGCCCGCGAAAAAATCAGCGTGGAGGAAGCGCGCGGCATCATCATCGAGCGCCTGCAACAGCAGTTGCTCAATATCTACCGCAGCTACCTGCGCGCCGAACAGCGCGCCTGCATCCAGGCGGTGGAGAACCTCTGGAGCAAATACGCCGTCACCGCCCGCCAGATCGAAGCCGAACGCGATCAGGCGGCGCGGCAGTTGCAGGCGTTTTTGGTGGAGTTGGGGTATGAGTGAGTGGAATGAGCTACCACTGGAGCAATTAGCGGATATATCAAGTGGCGGAACACCGTCTCGCGCCAATCCTGCTTGCTGGGGTGGTGACATTCCATGGGTAACACCATCGGATATCACCGCATGCAGAACGAACTACCTTTGCGAGACGGCTGACTTTATCACCAAGAAGGGCTTGAGTTCTTCGTCCGCCAAGCTCTTGCCTAAGGGAACGCTGCTGCTTACCTCAAGGGCAACTATTGGCGATATCAGAATTTCTGCTGGGCCGGTAACTACCAATCAGGGTTTTAAAAACGTCGTAGCAAATGACCAAATAGATGGAAACTTTCTTTTCTACCAACTTAGTCGCTTGAAGGGTAGCTTCGTTAGATATGCAGCGGGCAGCACATTCTTAGAAATCAACCGAAAGGATACGGGACGAGTTTTAGTCCCCTATCCCCGAAGCAAAGCATCTCAAAAAGAAATCGCCCGCATTCTGCAAACCATCGACCGGGCCATCGAACAGACCGAGGCCCTGATCGACAAATACCAGCAGATCAAGGCCGGCCTGATGCACGACCTCTTTACCCGCGGCATCGGTCCCGACGGCCAACTGCGCCCGCCCCGCGAACAGGCCCCGCACCGCTACCAGCAAACCCCCATCGGCTGGATTCCGAAGGAGTGGGAAGTAGGCAAACTTGGAAATATCGCCGATCTAATTGTGGGCTATGCGTTTAAGAGCACATGGTTCCGAGACGAAGGAATTAAGCTGTTGCGCGGAGAGAATGTTGGTTGCGGACGAGCGAACTGGTCGGAAATACGATGTTTGCCATCCATAACAGCAGAATCGTTCGAAGAGTATCTCCTAGATGAAGGTGATGTTGTTATTGGTATGGATAGAACCTTTACTAAGACCGGAGTTAAGATCTCAGTACTGGGCAAATCAGATACGCCAAGCCTACTCGTTCAACGAGTCGGAAAGTTCGTCCCCGTGCGCTGTAGGCCTGAATACCTTAGATGGCTGGTTGTGAGTCCTTCCTATCTTCAAAATCTAGTAAATCAACAGAAAGGAATGGACATTCCCCATCTATCAAAATCAGAAATCCTGGAGCCAAGGGTGCCTGTGCCAACCAAACAGGAGCAACAACTTATTTCACACATGATCGAATCGGTCGAGAGGATTATTGATTCGGAGAATTTGGCTTATGAAAAACTCCAAAAACAAAAATCCGGCCTGATGCACGACCTGCTGACCGGCAAAGTCTCCGTCACCCCCGACCCGGAGCCTGTCCATGGCTGACCGCCTGCCCATCAATCTCGATGACCTGCTGCACCAGCGCCGGGTCGAGGGCGAGCGCATCGAATACAAGGCGGGCTGGAATCCCGATGCCATCATCCGCACCCTGTGCGCCTTTGCCAACGATTTTGAAAATCTGGGCGGTGGCTATGTGGTGATCGGCCAGGATTGCGATGCCAACGGCCAGCCGCAGTTTCCGCCTGTGGGCCTGGCGGAAGAGCAGCTCGACAAGATTCAACAGGAACTGCTGGCCGCCTGCCAGTTGATTCAGCCGCCCTATTTCCCCGCGCTGAGCATCGAACGCGTAGCGGGGCGCGCCCTGATGGTGCTGCAGGCACCCGGCGGCATGAATCGACCCTACAAGGCACCGGCATCGGTTACGGCAAAACACAAAACCTGGTGTTACTACATTCGCCGCTACAGCAGCACTGTGGAGGCCAAAGGCGACACCGAGCGGGAGCTGTTGAGTCTGACGGCCACGGTGCCCTTTGATGATCGCTACGCCCAGCAGGCAAGCGTGGCGGATTTATCCAAACCCTTGATGCTGGAGTATCTGCGCGAAGTGGGTAGTGCGCTGGCCGAAGACGCCGGGAACCTTTCCGTCGAAGCATTGGGGCGGCAGATGAATGTGGCCGGCGGCCCGGCGGAGTCGCCCTGGCCGAAAAATATCGGCCTGCTGTTTTTCAACGAAACGCCGGAGCGCTTCTTCCCCTACACCCGCATCGAGGTGGTGTGGTTTCCCGAAGGCGCCGGTGGCGACCGCTTTGACGAGAAGATCTTCAGCGGCCCGCTGGCCCGCATGACCCGCGAGGCGCTGGGCTATATCCAGCGCAACTACCTGCACGAAACGGTGATCAAGCACCCCGACCGGGCCGAGGCCACGCGGGTGTGGAATTTTCCCTACGCCGCCATCGAGGAGGCGATGGTCAATGCCGTGTATCACCGTGCCTACGAGGAGCGTGAACCGATTGAAGTGCGCATCAGCCGTGACGAGCTGGTGGTGTTGAGCGTGCCCGGCCCGGATCGCTCCATCCGGCTGGCCGATTTCGCCGCTGGCCGGGCGGTGAGCCGCCGCTACCGCAACCGCCGCATCGGCGAGTTTCTCAAGGAGCTGGAGCTGACCGAAGGCCGCTCCACCGGCGTGCCCAAAATCCTCAAGGCCATGGCCGCCAACGGCTCGCCCGCCCCGCAGTTCGAAACCGACGATGACCGCCTGACCTGTGTGGTGAGGCTGCCGGTGCATCCATTGGCGGAGATGCCGGTGACCGAACAAGTCACCCCCGAAGTCACCCAGCAAGTCACCCAGCAAGTCACCCAGCAAGTCATGCCCTTGTTGCGGGTGCTAGCGGGCGAGATGAGCCGAAGTGATCTGATGATGGCTATGGCATTACGCGACCGGGTGAACTTCAGCAGCCTGTATCTGATGCCGGCACTGGAAGCAGGCCTGATCGAAATGACTCTGCCGGACAAACCCCGCAGCAGCAAGCAGCGCTACCGGCTGACCCCGCTCGGTGAACGCTGCCTGCAGGCTCAGCGAGAAGGGGAGAGGGAGTGAGCGAATACACCGAAGCCGAACAATCCTTTTTAGAGTAATCATGGCGGCAGCATGTTATTTGTGCGCCAATTATGACTAATTTAGCCAAAAATTGAATAATAAATTGCTTAAAGATAATTCTTTTGCTAAATTCTGACGTTTATTGCCATTTTTGCCGCGAGAGGTTTTTATGCTCATTGAGCTGAGTGTGGCCAATTTCCGGTCCTTCCGTGAGATGCAAACCTTTACCCTGGCGAAAGGTAAGGGTGACGAGAGGGCGGCCAGCAACACCTTTATTGCCACTGCGGCCAGCAACATCGCGCTGCTGCGTTCGGCAGCCATTTATGGCCCCAATGCCAGCGGCAAGTCCAATCTGTTGCTGGCACTGCAAACCATGAGGCGAGTGGTGCTGGAATCGGCCATCAACCTGCAGCGGGGCGATAAGCTGCCCGTGACCCCGTTTCGGCTGAACCCGGAGACGCGCCAGCAACCCAGCGAATTTGAAGTCACCTTTCTGGTGGATGGGGTGCGCTATCAGTATGGCTTTGCGGCCACGGCCGAGCGCATCCATGAGGAGTGGCTGCTGGCATACCCCAAGGGTCGACCACAACGCTGGCTCGGTCGCGCCTGGAATCCGGATGATCAGCGCTACGACTGGGAGCTGGGCAATAATCTGACGGGTGAGAAACAACTCTGGCAAAAATCCACTCGCGATAATGCGCTGTTTTTATCGACAGCAGTACAGCTCAACAGCGAGCAGTTACAACCAGTGTTTGACTGGTTCAAAAATACGCTGCGACTGGCCAATGTGGGGGGGTGGGGGCCTGAGTTTAGCGCATCATTGTGTGAAAGCAGTGACAAGGCGAAGATTATGGATTTTCTGCGCGCCGCTGATTTGCATATCGACGATATTTTGGTCGAAACCAGGCCGTTTGATCCCGCTGCGTTGCCGGCCGATATGCCGGAGCCGATGCGAGAGGCCATTACTGGCGGTATGAGAGACAAAAAGATTCTCGACATTAAAACCGTTCATAAAGATGATGAGGGCAGCCCTGTTACTTTTGATTTTGGCGACGAATCCGACGGCACTCAAAAGCTGTTTGCCTTCGCTGGCCCGTGGATTGATTCATTGGCTAACGGCTATGTGTTGTTTATCGACGAACTGCACGATAATCTACATCCGCGCCTGGTGGAGTTTTTGGTGCAGTTGTTTCATAACCCGGAAATCAATCCCAACAATGCTCAGCTCGTCTTTACCACACATGAAACATCGATCCTGAACCAGGCGGTTTTCCGGCGTGATCAGATCTGGTTTTGTGAAAAGGACAAGTCTCAGGCCACGGTGCTGTATCCGTTAACGGATTTCAGCCCGCGCAAGGGGCGTGAAAATCTGGAAGCGGCCTATCTTTCGGGTCGCTATGGCGCCTTGCCGTTTATTCGGTCACTCAAGCAGATTGGCTGATGGGTACGGATAACCTGTTTCACAAACGCAAGGCAAAAAGCGCGAATGGGTTACGGCGGCGTGCGGCAAGGCGTGATCCATATCGCTACGCGAGGCGCAGGCCAGCGGGACCGGCAACCCGAGCACGCGCATCCATGAGCTGGTGAATTTTTTGCAGTCGATAAAATCGCCATGATGAATCAGAACAATACCGATCACAACAAAACCCACGAAACTGGCGAGGCTGCTTTTGTCTGAATACACCGAAGTCGAACAACCCTTCCTGCAGCAACTCAAAGCACTGGGCTGGGAGATTATCGACCAGGGGCAGGAGATTCCCTCCGATCCGGCCAAAAGCCAGCGCGTTAGTTTCCGCCAGTGGCTGCTGCCGGAGGTTTTCAACCGCGCTGTTGCCGCACTGAACCCCAGTGCCGATTCTGGCAAGAACGGCGGCACCTGGCTGACAGCCAAGCAATTGCAGGATTTGCAGGAGCAACTGCTGCGCCAGCCCAACCGCACGCTGCTGGAAGCCAACGAGGCGGTGCAGAAGCTGCTGTTCAAGGCGCAGGTGGATGTGAATGAAGAAACCGGCGAGCAGGACCCGGTGGTACGGCTGATCGACTTCGACACGCCGGAAAACAACCACTTTCTTGCCATCAACCAGTTCCGCATCGATACTCCCGGCGCTGTCCGGCAATTCATCATTCTCGACATTGTGCTGTTCGTGAACGGCATACCGCTGGCGGTGGTGGAGTGCAAAAAGGGCGGGCCGACTTGCGCCAACCCGATGGCCGAGGCCTTTGCCCAGTTGCAGCGCTACATGAACCGGCGCGAGGACACCGCCCGCCAGGGGCTGAAGGAAGGCGAGCCACGGCTGTTCCACAGCAACCTGCTGCTGATCCGTTCCAGCGGTGTGGAAGCCGACTACGGCACCCTTACCTCTGGCGAGGAACACTTCTACCCCTGGAAAACGCAATGGCCAGAAGCCGACAGAGTGGCCGAGGGCATGAATGCCCAGCAGCGCCTCATCCATGGCATGCTCAACAAGGCCAACCTGCTGCTGATGCTGCGCACCTGCTCGGTGTTCATGGACACCGATGGCGGGCCACGCATCAAGGTGGTGTGCCGCTACCAGCAGTTCCGTGCCGCCGGCAAGATTCTCCAGCGTTTGCGCGAGGGCAGAACCGCCGAGGAAAAAAGCGGCGTGGTGTGGCATACCCAGGGCTCGGGCAAGAGCTTGACCATGGTGTTTGTGGCGCGCATGCTGCGCGCATCAAGGGATTTGCACGACTACAAGCTGGTGCTGATCAACGACCGCACCGATCTGGAACAGCAACTGGCTGAAACCGCTGCTCTGATCGGCGGTCGGGTGAATGTGATTGACAGCCGCGCGGCACTGCGCCGCGATCTGGCCACCGATCAGTCCGATATCAATATGGTGATGGCGCACAAGTTCCAGATTGCCGACCAGAGCCTGCCGCCGTCGGTGTTCGAGGCGCTGGGCACCTATCTGGCGATTCCGGGCAAGAAGACTTTTGGTGTGGTCAATGCTTCGGATCGCATTGTGCTGATGATCGACGAGGCCCACCGCACCCAGAGCTCGGAGCTGGGCGAAAACATTTTTGAAGCCTTTCCCAATGCCGCGCGCATCGCTTTTACCGGCACGCCACTGATTACTGAACGCCATGGTGAAAAGCGCACCGTCAAACGCTTTGGCGAGTACATTGACCAGTACAAGCTGATGGACGCAGTGGCAGACGGCACCACCTTGCAGATTCTTTACGAGGGCCGCACTTCGGACGCAGCGCTGAACGAGAAGCATGCCTTCGAGACCAAGTTCGAAAATCTGTTCAAGGACCGCAGCGAGGAGGAGCTGCTGGCGATCAAGAAAAAATACGGTGCCACCGGCGATATTCTGGAAGCCGAGCAACGCATTGAAGCGATCGCCAAAGATCTGGTGGCCCACTATCTGGCGCATATCTTCCCCAATGGTTTCAAGGCCCAGGTGGTGTGCCATTCCAAGTTGGCAGCGGTGCGCTACCAGAAGGCGATTCATCAGGCACTGGCCGACACCGCTGCCGCATTGCGCGCCGCACCCGCGCCGGATGCCGAAAAAATCCGCCAGATAGACATGCTGAAAGCGGCGGTGGTGATCTCCGGCGACGGCACCAACGAAGCCGCTTATATCACCGAGGGACGCAAACAGGCGCGCGCCTGGAATGCAGTGGAGAATTTCTGCAAACCCTTTGCTTTTGACGATCCGGACCAACCGTACAGCGCCATCGCCTTTCTGGTGGTGTGCGATATGCTGCTCACCGGCTTCGATGCACCGATCCAACAGGTGATGTATCTGGACAAGAAAATCCGCGAGCATACCCTGTTGCAGGCCATTGCCCGCACCAACCGGGTCAAGAAAGGTAAGCAGCGCGGCTATGTGGTGGACTATGTCGGCCTGACCCACCGCCTGACCGAGGCGCTGACCCTGTACGCCGCCACCGACGAACAGCAGGAACTGGCCAGCGGCCTGAAAAACATTACCTCCGAAGTGCCGGTGTTGCAGGAGCGCTACCAGCGTCTGCTGCAACTGTTCGCCGAACATAAGGTGGTCGGCGTGCGCGACTTTGTCGAAGGCAGGCTCGCCAGCGTGGAAGACGAAGCCGCCGTGGTGCATGCGGCGGTGAAACTGCTCAAGGACGAAAAACAGCGCGCCGACTTTGATGTGTACCTGAAGAAGTTTCTCGCCAGCCTCGATATTATTCTGCCCCATGCCGCCGGTCAGCCCTACCGGGTGCCGGCCAAGCGGTTCGGTTATATCCTGCGCGTGGCCAAAGAACGCTACAAGGACGACACGCTGAACCTGGGCGACGCCGGGCAGAAGGTGCGTGATCTGATCAACGAGCATCTGATCAGCCTTGGCATCAACCCCAAGGTGCCGCCGGTGGAACTGCTTTCCGCCGATTTTATCGAGCAGCTCAACCAGCATGCCGGTGATAATGCCGAGGCCAAGGCCAGCGAAATGGAGCACGCCATTCGCAAGCACTGCACCGTGCATCATGATGAAGACCCGGCCTTCTACAAAAGCCTGTCGGAAAAAGTGGAACAGCTGATCGGCCGCTATCAGGACGAGTGGGAGCAACTGGCCGAGGAACTGGAAAAGCTGCGCAAGGTGGCCGCCGCAGGGCGCCAGCAGGGCAAAGCCGGCATGAGCCGCGAAGCCACCACCTTCTACGAGCATATCGCCAACGAAGCCTTTGATGGCGAAGTGCCCGCCAGTGCTCAGGGAAAAATGCGTGCATTGATGGAAGCCATTGTGGAAATTCTGCAACGGAGCATCGGCAGCATCGACTTCTGGCACAACGCCGACAAACAGAAACGCACCCGCAGCGAGATCAAGACAGCGTTGACGCTGACCGGCATTGGCGAGCTGAAAACGCATCGTGAACGCATCGCCGTGGAGATCATGCGACTGGCCAAGAATCGCCACGATGCCCTGCTGCAAGGAGTCGTCGGGGAGCAGCAGCCATGAACGCCCGCCGTATACGCGACATCGAATACCACCTGCTGCCTGGTAGCCAGCGCCGCACCACCGACATCGTCATCGAACGCGATGGCAAGATTGTGGTGCGCCCACCCGCCGACTTCACCCCGGAACAGGTGGATGCGCTAGTGGAGAGCAAACGCATATGGATCTACCGCAACCTGGCCGAATGGAAAGACCTGAACGCTGCCACCGTGGCGCGTGAGTGGGTCAACGGCGAAACCTTTCTGTATCTGGGCGGCACTTATCGACTGGTGCTGGTCAATGGGCAGGACAAGGCACTGCTGCTAAAAGGCGACCGCTTCTGCCTCAGCCGTGAACTGATCGAACAGGGCGGCACAGACATGGCCCGCAAGGCCTTTGAGCAGTTCTATGCCGACAAGGGGCAGCAGCGTTTTGCCGAGCATGTGGCGTTCTATGCGCCCAGGGTCGGCGTGAGCGTTGCCGGTATCAAGGTCAAGGACATGGGCTACCGCTGGGCCAGTTGCGGTAGGCGCGGCGTACTCAATTTTCACTGGAAGTGCATGATGGCCCCGCCGCGCATCATCGATTACATCGTGGTCCACGAGCTCTGCCACTTCCATCACCGCAACCACAGCGATGCCTTCTGGAACGAGGTGGACAAGGTGCTGCCGGATTGGCGCGAAAGAAAGGAGTGGTTGCGCAAACGCGGGGCAAGTCTGGATATCTAAAAGAGCCATGGTTGCAATACGATAGGGGTCAAGTCTTAAATCATGTTGTACATGCCTACCAAGGACGATAGAAAGCCATTCTGATGGAGAAGGAAAGCTATCTGCTTGAACTCTCCCGCTATGTTGTGCTGAATCCTGCGCGGGCGGGTGGGGTGAAGGATATTGGGCAATGGCCATGGAACAGCTATTCAGCCATGATCGGGAAAAGCAGCCGTCCTGAGTGGTTGCAAACGGACTGGATACTGGGGACAGTTTGGGAAGCGGGCCGTTGCCGCTTATGTGTTGTAACAAGACTTGACCCCATTTCTGCAAGCCTGTTCTCTACTCTACCCTTTTATTTAAGCAGATTGAGTACTTCTTGAACTGTGAGCACCACCGGCAATCGTGCTGGACGTTTGGCGCGCTGCATTGAGTCCAGCCATGCCAATTCGCACCCGAGTACCTCCTTGTATAAAAACAGCAGTGCACACAAAGCCTGATTCTGTGTAGACGCGACCACATTACGTTTCACGGCGAGATGAGTGAGAAAAGATTCAATCTCCCTTTCTTCCATCGTGTTCGGATGTCGCTTCTCGTGAAAGTAAATAAAGCGCTTTATCCACGCAATATAGGATTGCTCGGTACGATAACTGTAATGTTTTAGTCTAAGCTTATCTCGCACCTGATCCAAAAGCCGGGGTTTGTTCATAATATTCATTCGTGGATATAACATAGATTGTTACAATGAAACCTAAATCGGCCTGTTTCCATAAAATTTAAGGAGTTAGTATGAGTATTGCCGTAATAGATTTCATTTTTGACGTAATGTATTGCGTCATTTCGGACGTATAATTGTAGTTAAATTGAAAAGATAATGTTGCCATGAAATCAACCAATCTAAAGCCAAAGATATTGTCTGAGTTACTTGATTTATTCGATCACGACCCATCTCCAGGGGCTCGCCTAACGGTTGACTCTATTAAGGATAGAATCAAAGGAGCCAGTGAGGGTGAAATCGAAAACATGTTAAAGCACCTGCATCACGTAGGTTGTATTGAATACGCAAAACATAGCGGTGTATCATGTGCTGCAATAAACGACAAAGGCATTGGCTGGTTGAATACCCATGAAGAATATCTAAAACAACAATCAATTAAAAACTGGCTAATTAAGCCAGCAGTAGTTGCGTTGGTAGTATCGGCAATTACCGCGCTAACTACCATCACCGTTTCGGGTAATTTAAATAAACAAGAAGAACGGTCAGCATTATGCCTTGAACATTTCCAGCAAAATACAGGAACACTGGGTGAGAAATAATGTCATTCATGTTTTGGACCCTCTGTAAGAATAAATTTAACAAGAAAATTAAGCAGGACGGCTACGCCGCCCCTTATTTTTGGCGTTATGTGTTCCCCAATGACTGACCATTTGAGCCAAATCCGAGATCTGTTTGGTGGCGAGGAAGGCTGGGAGGTCGGAGATTTCATTCACTCATTCGCCGACCCAAAACAAGCAATCCTCGCATGGTCCGTATTTTTCCCTGAGTTTGAAGTTGTAAATGGCCAAGTCGTTCTTGGTCCCCTGCTGCCGGAGCAGCGGTCGCAATTGGAGGAAAGTCAGGGCTCAAGGGAGAGTGCAGGAATTGTCAACTCCTTTAGGTGGCGTGAAGTGCCGTACTTGTTTTCCGTCCGCGATTCCACAAATCGGAGGCACGATCATCACCTGGCCGAGCTTATGGCGATGTCTTGGCTCTTAAAGCTACAAATGGAGTTTCCTGGAGAATCCTGGAAAACACGTGTGTTTTCGGAGGAAGAGACAGGTGGCGTAGTGGGGGTTGGCTTTGAAAACACATAACAAGGCGCTCAAGTTCGTTCCGGCCTTCGGCCTCCACCGGACGCGGCTAACGCCGCGCCGCTTAGCTTAGACGTTAGGCTCTAAAAGCACTGAACGACATGACCAATCAGATAGTCAGGTTAATCCAGCCCAACGTTATAGGCAATCCCAAATCATATTGGGCAATGCACTTTTGTGCGATTTTGGAAACCCTCTGGGAACACAAACAGCTTCAGTTCTCCTTCACCAGGTCTGTTCCTAGTCCTGAGCCCAAAACCCTTTCTAATTTGATGTCAGCCTCGGATCATGGTTTCTTCTCTCGAGTAACAAGTAGTATTCATAATTGGGGGCTGCAGTATTTCCTTTGTCATTATTTAATGAGTCACGAAGGGCAGAACACAATAATCTCCTTACTTGACAGCATTTCGGACAATTACAACGTTGACCTTCGTGCTCAAATGCAGTCGTATGGGGTCTTCGTATGTGGTATTGACTCGTACAGTGGTCACTCTTTCTTGCAGAACACCAATGCTGGTATCTTTGGGTACACCGAGAAAACAATCAGCAATGTATGGGAAGACATCAAATACGTCGATCTTTGTATCCTGATAAGGCGTTCCTCCCAGGAGATGCTTGACACGGCCATACTTGGTGAAGTGGAAGGTAACAATGCCGTCAAACTCTACCGCGAGAGTTTCTGGAACAAAAAATCAAGTTTCTGCTCATTTGGCATAGGAGTAAGAACAGGTCTGGACAGAACCACCATTGAAAATTACAGAACAGATACTGGTGTGAAGACTATTGTCACCTTGGGAAGCAAGTTTCCCGTTATTGAAGATTTCAAAATTGCGGTTGGACTGATGGGCGCTTTCTTTAATATGTCTCCAAGTGCCGTTCTGCAATTTGTCCCAGGGCAGGCGGAAATCGTGGAACTGATCAGGCAGTCGTGGCGCGAACCCGTCGATTCTCTCATAGAACAGCTAAGGTCATTGGTCGTTCGAGTTGATAGTGCCAGTATAGGCACGAATGCACTTTCTATGCACAGTGTCCCAAAGATAATTGCCTAACCAGGGGTTCAACCGGACGCCGGTAAGCTCAGCGGCGGCAAAGCCGGTTAAGCCCAGTGGCGGCGCCGGTTAACCCAAACGTTGGGCAATAACATGACCTACAGCGCGGCGGAACGAGAGGCCATTGGGCTATGCATATGCCTTGAAGCAGTGGGCAATATTGCAAACCATGCACTGCTTACGCTTCGCGATGTTTCCGCATACCCCGGTGAAGCAGAGGTCATCTTTCAAACCAGTGTCCATCGTGATCTATTCTTAATTCGCCTGCTCGATTTCGTCAAAGAAAATGGGAGCAAGCAGCTAACTGGTGTAACTGGTTCTTGTTTGACGGTTCTTAAAGAAGCATGCACTACGAAGTCATTTGACGTTAACGGAAGTGTTACCGACCTAAGGAACTCAATCGAAGCGCTAGAAAATTGGCTCAGTTATAAAAATACCATAACCATCTGGCTGCCGGCCCTCGATATCAACGCAACAATTGATGTGTCCAGACTGGAGTTTTTGAATATCATCGGCAATCACTCCAAACACAATCTTTCTCGTTTGACTGGGGTATCCAGAGACGTTGCCAAAATTCTGAGCAATCATGGGTACTCTGTTCCAGAGGAACAAATACCCCTTGCACTAGACGACTTCAGAGAGCATTTGGCTGAAAACTATTTCGTGTACTACAGCACATGGCTATCAGAGCTTCTGAACAATGTGCGCTGGGGGTTGCAAGCGTATCTGATGCCTACCTTTGCTCATTCATACAGAGCAGGTCTGGAAAACTCTCCAGCCTACAGCTACGAGTACCCCGCTGATATACAAGGGGACGTTACGCGCCAATGGTTCTGGCGACTTATGAATAACGTCAGAGCCAGGCCATATCTCAAGCGATTCGTTGGCGCCCATTATCTGAAGCAGGAGAGTTCTCTTGAGTGGCAACAGTAATGATCGCTTGTCGCCCAACCCGGCAGTCGAGAGGGACGCCGCAAAAGCGCGGCGCCCCTCACTTTTACGTTGGGCAGGCAAATGAAACATAGACATGACCATGCCGCGCAGCTAGTACCTACAGTCGCCAAATCGGCTCCTCGACTTATGACTAATCCACGAACTTTACAGGCTAGCGATGCCGCACTCACCTGAACTCGCCGGCGGCGAGGGCTTCACCTTTGAGGGGGACGCGGTTGCGTTCTATCTCACTGCGTTGCTAGACGAGGCATATGCACCCGGCATCGATGATCGAACCGTTGTTCGCGTATCGGTTCAGCAGCGCGACTTCGGCGAACCGCTCGATGATGTAATCGTCGACTTTGAGGAAGCCGCAAAGAACCCCGCTCGCCTTAGCCTCCAGGTGAAGCGTTCGCTCACTATCAGCGACGCGAAAACGAACACCGACTTTCGCGACATTATCCGCGACAGTTGGGCCACCCTCAAGAAGCCTGATTTCCGCATCAACGCGGACCGCTACGGGGCAGCAGTTGGCACGGTCACCCCTGCCAAAGAACGAGCGCTTAGGACCCTTTGCGATTGGGCCCGTGAAAGTCTGACAGCTGACCATTTCGACGCTCGTTTTGCACAGGGCGGTAGCGCCAGCGAAGACATCAAAGCTGTCAAGAACGACGTCGTTGCTCTGCTGGAAGAGACAAAGCGGGCACCTTGCACGGGTGAAGAAGTGCATCGGTTCCTTGCGCACTTCGTTATGATCCAATTCGATTTCCTTCGAGAAGGGGCCACTGATCCGCCTGATGCCATTAATCGTATTCGAGATTGTCTCGCGCCCGATGACGCAGCTAAGGCTCCCCTCGTCTGGTCAAAGCTCGTTCAGTTAGCCCGCGCATCAGCAGGGAAATCAGGCCAATTTGATCGCGCGCGGCTTGTGCAATTGATCTCCCCTGTCGCACGCCTTCGAGGCGCGCCTTCCTTACGCCTCGACCTTGACAAGTTAACGGAGCTCGCAAAGAGCTACGCGAACCTCATTCCGGACGACGTCGGCGGAACGAAGCTCGACCGCGCCCTGCTCCTTGAGAACGTAGACGCCAAGCTCACCACGGCCCGTGTCGTCCAGGTCCGCGGCCTGCCAGGAAGTGGGAAATCAGTCTTAGTGAGGCGAGCGGTACAACGCGCGCTAGAGTGCGGGCCGGTCCTCTTCCTCAAGGCCGAACAGCTCGAAGGCACCAGCTGGATCAGCTACGCGACCTCGCAGGGGCTCTCTGGTGCTCCCTTGGAGCAACTTCTCGTGGAGATCGGGGCGGCTGGCACTCCCATTTTGTTCATCGATGCAATCGATCGCATTGAGAGGGAGCGCCAGCCCATCATCCTCGACGTGATCCGTACCATCATGGGGTCGCCGTTACTCGATAATTGGCACCTCGTTGTCTCTCTTCGCGACACTGGGATTGAAGTGCTTCGCAATTGGTTAGGCCACTTCCTTGATGTCCTTAAGGTCGAAACTCTTGAAGTTGGTCAGCTGAGCGACCAAGAGGCTGAGACACTCGCAAAAGCCAAGCCACACCTGAGGCCGCTTCTGTTTGGATCACCCCAGGCGAAAGAAATTGTCCGACGACCCTTTTTTGCGAAGGTGCTGAACCAGAGTCACGTGGCCGATCCCAGCGCCCCGACATTCGCCCCTCAATCTGAACTCGATCTGATCGAGAATTGGTGGCGACGGGGCGGCTACAACGAATCCGGCCAAAGCGCGATTGGACGCCAACGCGCGCTGCTCGACTTGGCTCATGTTCGCGCCCGCCAGCTTAGCCAGCCGATTGGCCTTAGCCAGCTCACCTCGGTCGCACACATCGATGATCTAAGATCGGACGGCATACTCCAAAATGCTCGCGAAGGGATCTCCGTCCGCTTCGCTCACGATATCTTCTTTGAATGGGCCTTCTTCCATGTCCTGGCGGAACGCCGGGCCCGATGGATGGAAGAGATTAAGGTCTGCGGCGAGCCACCCGCGGTCGCACGCGTCGTCGAACTCGTTTCCCAATGGGAGTACGCGCGGGGAGAAGACTGGACGGCGTACCTCGCCCAAACCGAAGGTTCGGAACTTAGAGCTCAATGGCTTCGAGCGTGGTTGGTCGGTCCTCTCGGAACTTCTAGGTTCGAAGTTGATGAGGGCCAATTCGCGACGGCCGTTTTTGCCGACGACTTCCGCCTGTTCAGAAAGGCGCTCGTCTGGTTTCAGGCGGAGAAGACCTCCCCGAATGCGAACATCCTAGCTGGTGACCTCCCACAGGAGCAACGCCAACGGTTCGCTGATCTTCTCGGTTGGCCTTCCGACTTTGCCGCGTGGCGTCGCCTCATCGCCTTTATCCTCCGGCGCATTTCAGACATTCCGCAGAGGCTCTATCCGGAGATCGTCGCTATCTTCGAGGTCTGGCAGAACGCCTTAGCCGACCTTCGCAACCCGACTTCTCGCGATCTTCTACAACAATGCGCTTCTTGGCTCGCCGCCATCGACGCGATTAGTACCGCCAATGGGCCCGACGAGAACTCTGCGTACTGGGAGAAGGTGCCCGGCTTGGACGCTTTACGAAAATCCCTGGGCCAGATCCTCTTAAGATCGTCGAGAGCCGAGCCGACCTTTGCGGCCGACTATTTGCAGCGGGTCTCCAACTCAGAGCGCATCCGAGACGATGCATTTCATGACATCATCGCCTACTCACGCATCCTCGCCCAATCGCTTCCCCAGTCGGTGGTTGGGCTTTCACTAGCGTTCCTGCGAAAGGAGCTTCCAGACGAGCAAGTCGCCCGCGAAAAGCAGGAACTTCATGACACAGCTGAGTGGCGCAAGGTAGTCCTGGCGAAGCCGGAAACCGAGCGCTCGCGTCAAGAAAAAATGGCGCTCTCGGGTGGGTTTTATCTGCGAACCGTCGGCGATTTCAGCTACCACGACTGGGAAAGGCTTTCGATCCACGACGACCACCGAAGCTTCTGGCCTCCTTCGCCGCTTCGAGAGCCCTTTCACTCGCTTTTCCAATCATCGCCCGACGAGGCACTGAGGCTCTGTCGCAAGCTCTGTAATCACGCGATGACCGCGTGGCGACAGCTGCATCGTCACTCACACGACCGTGGGGGCACCCCTATACCGCTCGAACTGACATTTCCCTGGGGCACCCAAAGGTTCTGGGGCACCGACCAGGAGTATCTTTGGTTTCGGTCGACGTGGGCGCCCCAAGCCATCGGCTGCGGGTTTATGGCGCTCGAGGAGTGGTGCTTCGCCGAGCTTGCGCGCAGCCGGCCCGTTGACGAGCTGATCCAGCAAATCGTGGAGGGGAACGAGTGCATCGCCATCCTGGGTATCGCGTCGATGCTCGCGCTCCACACCGAGACGGTGTCCGAAGCAACGTTGCCGCTCGTCACCTCACAGCGCCTGTTGGCGGCAGACCATAACCGATGGGCGCAAGACCTCTCTCCGACTGCTAGCCTAATCGGTTTTACGTCTCGCACCGACAGGCCTCACATTGAGGCGATCCAAGCAGCAAATGCCCGGCCGGTACGCAAGACACAGCTTAGTTGCATGGTGCCAAGGTTCGTCTTTGCGACGGGGCCGATCCGCGACCGAGCCAGGCAAGCGATCCTTAACTTCAAGAACGATCTGCCCTATCAGTACGAAGAGCACCGAAACAATCCGAGGGAACGGGAGCACCTCACAGCTCAGGCCCTCGAATATGCCGAGCTGGCGGACCCGCAAAACTATCAGGCCTACCGCACCAAAGAGGATTCAGACCAGATTGCGATTGTCCATGTGAGCCCTTCTGCCGCCAAGCCTGAAAATGTCGCTAGGGCAGAGGAGGCTTCTAAGCGGCTTAAGCAAACGGGCCTTTGGACGTGGGCGTCCAAGTCCTTCGAAGAGAAAACACTAAGCGACACCTACACGGTCGAGGGTGCCATCGCATTGGCCAGGGAAGCGGACGCCAGCGACTTGTTCGAGCACTCGAACGAGGAGAACGAAGAAGAGCTTTTGGGTATGCGTCGCGGCGCGGTCGCCGCTACCGCTGCCATCGCGCTCAACTTTCGAGACGGGCGCACTCAAGAAGACCTTGAGTGGGCTCGTGACGTCCTAAGGCGCGCGATCCGTCTGCCAGAAAAGCCCGACCTGATGTGGTCGCCCGGTTCAGTCATCCCGTGGCACCAGGCGATCTACGTGGCGCGAGGTCTCGCAGCGGATCTCCGCGAAGGTACAGCGGCCCAAAGTGCGGCTCGCGACCTCCTCGGACTGATTGCACACCCACTTGAAGTCGTTTCGTTGGCCGCGCTCGAAGAAGCCTGCAAGCTTTGGCCAAAGGACCCGAAGCTAACTTGGGCTGCGCTGATCTTGGCGTTTTCCCTCTGCCACGTCCCGCCGCGGCCTCGCGATCAAGCCCGTCAACACGGAGAAGCTCTCCACTCCTCAAGTGAAGCGCAAGCGGCGGTCGACGCGGCGCTTGCGTTCTATAAGAACGGAAGCGGATGGGCCTCCCTTCCGTTACCGCCTCCAGCCTGGGTGAAGGTCGAACCCGGGAAGGGCCGGCGTGGGCATCAAAGCTATGAAGATTACGACGCGGATGATGCGACCGACGCGGCTGAGGTGTGGGGTGAACCGGATGTCTTCTGGCACTCAAAGCAGGCCGCAGAAATCCTCCAGCGCATCCCGTTCGATGAGGTTCTGAACAGCAGCGCAAAGAGCGCACTTCTCGACTTCCTCGCGGGTGTTCTCGACTGGACCAACCAGAAGAATGCGCCACCGTGGGTGAAGCCCAGGCGCCGTGATCGGTCGGCGACCCAAATCTTTGAGTGGACGCATGCGCTCGGATCGCGGCTGGGCCACGTGGCCGGTCTTCTCCCGCTTGCCGACTTTCAGGCCCGCTTCCTTGACCCGATTTTGGGGCTCGAGGGCGAAAATTGCTGGGCTCTCCTGTCTCCATTCGCGAGCACCCACGTCTGCGCTTACGTGTACGATGCGCCGGTCGTTCCAGCCGACGCAGTCGCCACGCTTGACCTCTGTCTTGGGCGACTTCTCCAGGACTCTGCCTTCAAGCGCGAAGCCTACCGGAGCGGAGAATTCTCAGGCTTCGATCAGCCCCAGCTTGTTCGTACCTTAATGTTTGTTTCGGTTGAACGCGCGGACTTGGCCGCTCGCTACGTGAATGGTGACTGGTCCGAAATCAGCCGCATCCTGCCACTGATTGATCGTTTCATTCGTGCCGGCGGGTGGGCTGCTTCCGTGATGGACCCGTTCTTGACGCTCTGTGAGCGAGCTAGGGCCAACTATTCGGCCGAAGCCTTCGCGGACCAAGTGCTCGCAATTATCGGCGACGGACCCGACAACCTAAAGGGTTGGCATGGAACGTTCATTCCGGCGCGAATCGCAGAACTGGTTCAGCACTTTGCACATCGTGACGCACCAATGACGCTGGCTATAGCTCAGAATTTCCTGCGGATCCTCGACATGCTGGTCGACATGGGCGACAGGCGAAGTGCGGCGCTTCAGCTTGGTGAGGCATTTCGCGAAGTTCGTTTGCCCTCCTAACCATAGAAGCTCGTGCCATTAGTGCGTATGCGGCTACCTTGATTCTATACTAGTACCCAAAGCTTGAAATATATCGGATAATTTGCCATTTTTTTGATTGAACAAGCAAAAATTGCATGGCCCGCCCTTTATTCCCACTGACG